>CANIDW010000054.1 GCA_947466165.1 Comamonadaceae bacterium
GCGTGAAAGCTCTGCACGCGGCCTTCGGCATTGACAAAAGTGCCCGGTGTTTCAGTGAAAGGGGCCATCGGCAAAAGCACATCTGAAAAAGCCATGTTGGCTTTGAAAGGGCTCAATGTCACCACCATGGAGGTCTTGGCCAGAGCCACGGCAGCTTGAGCGCCGGCGGCCGAGTCAAATTCGGGCTCAGTGTTCAGCAAAAACAGCGCCTTGAGCTGGCCGCTGAGCATTTGCGATGCGTTCAGTCCGCCAGCCTGGGGTTGCGCACCGGCAAGTTGCGCACCCACAGTGTTGGCGGCTTCCGTGAGGTAACCCACGCTGGCGCCGGTTTGCGCTGCAATCCAGTTGGCCAGGGTCAGCAGGCTGCCGGCTTGGGCATGGTGTGCAGCCGCATTGCCCAGCAAGACAGCTTTGCGCTCGCCGCCCAGCAATGATTTGGCCATGGCCTGGGCCGAAGTGCCGGCGGTCTGGGCACTGAGGCCGGCAGGCAGCGCAGCGCCGTTGGCGGCCGCAATGGCCGATGCCACTTCTGCCAACTGGTTGAACCAGCCGGCAGGCTCGCCCAGCAGCGTGTTGGCTACTGGCAGCGCCCAGGCGTCGGCGGATGCCAATTCGGTGCTGGAGACGATGGTGTTGACCGCACAGCCCTTGCGTGCGGCCTGGCGGATGCGCTGGGCAAACAGCGGATGGTCTTTGCGCAGATTCGAGCCGACGATCAGCACGCGCTGCAACTCGGACAAAGAGGCAATGGAGGTGCCGAGCCAGCGCACAGACCCGGCAGGCGCAAATTCAGCATTGCGCAGGCGGTGGTCGATGTTGTCGCTGCCCAGGCCGCGCATCAACGCACCGGCCAGGTACAGCTCTTCGACCGTGCTGTGCGGACTGGCGAGCGTGCCAATGCTGCCGGCGCCATGGTCAGCCTTGATGAGCTTCAGGCCATTGGCGATGTACTCAAGAGCAGTCTGCCAGTCCACCGATGTCCACCGGTCACCTTGCTTGATCATCGGGCTGGTCAGACGTTCACTGCTGTTGAGGGCTTCATAGGAGAAGCGGTCGCGGTCAGCGATCCAGCATTCGTTGACAGCTTCATTTTCCAAAGGCAAGACGCGCATGACCGCGTTGCTCTTGACTTGCACCATCAAGTTAGCGCCGGTTGAATCGTGCGGACTGATGGACTTGCGGCGGGACAACTCCCAGGTGCGTGCGCTGTAGCGGAAAGGTTTGCTGGTGAGCGCGCCCACCGGGCAGATGTCGATCATGTTGCCCGAGAGTTCAGAGTCCACCGACATACCGACAAAAGTTTCGATCTCGGCGTGCTCGCCGCGATGTGACATGCCCAGTTCCATCACGCCGGCGACTTCCTGACCGAAGCGCACGCAGCGCGTGCAATGAATGCAACGGCTCATCTCCTGCATGGAAATCAGCGGGCCGACGTCCTTGTGAAAGACAACGCGTTTTTCTTCTTCGTAGCGGGAACTGCCGCCGCCGTAACCCACAGCCAGGTCTTGCAGTTGGCATTCGCCACCCTGGTCGCAGATAGGGCAGTCCAGCGGGTGATTGATCAGCAAAAACTCCATCACGCCCTTTTGGGCCTTGATGGCTTTGTCGTTCTTGGTGTGAACGATCATGCCCTGCGTTACCGGCGTGGCGCAGGCCGGCAAGGGCTTGGGCGCTTTTTCAACATCGACCAGACACATGCGGCAGTTGGCCGCGATGCTGAGTTTCTTGTGATAGCAGAAATGCGGAATGTAGGTGCCGGCTTTTTCAGCCGCGTGCATCACCGTGCTGCCTTCGAGCACTTCCACTGTCTGTCCGTCGAGTTGAATTTCAACCATTGAGTTTGCTCTCGCTCTTACGTGTTGCTTTGGCCGCGGATGATGTCAAGCTTCCACCGGGACCATGCAGGTCTTGTGGGTGATGTGGTGTTCAAACTCGGCACGGAAATGCTTGATCATGGCGCGCACCGGCATGGCCGCAGCGTCGCCCAGCGCACAGATGGTGCGGCCCTGAATGTTGTCAGACACCGAATTCAGCATGTCGAGGTCACTGGCGCGGCCCTGACCGTGCTCGATGCGATCGACCATGCGCCACAACCAGCCTGTGCCTTCACGGCAAGGCGTGCACTGGCCGCAGCTTTCGTGCATGTAGAAGTAAGAAAGGCGCAGCAGGCTTTTGACCATGCAGCGGGTTTCGTCCATCACAATGACGGCGCCCGAGCCCAGCATGGAGCCGGCCTTGGCGATCGAGTCGTAGTCCATGTTGGTGGCCATCATGATGTCGGCCGGCAGCACCGGCATGGACGAGCCGCCGGGGATCACCGCCTTGAGCTTGCGCCCGCCGCGCATGCCGCCGGCGAGCTCAAGCAGGGTGGCAAAAGGCGTACCGAGCGGAATTTCATAATTGCCCGGCCGCTCCACATCGCCGCTGATGGTGAAAATTTTGGTGCCGCCGTTGTTGGGCTTGCCGCATTCGAGGTAGGCCTGTCCGCCGTTGCGGATGATCCAGGGCACGGCAGCAAAGGTCTCGGTGTTGTTGATGGTGGTCGGCTTGCCGTACAGACCGAAGCTGGCGGGGAAAGGCGGCTTAAAGCGTGGCTGGCCTTTTTTGCCCTCCAGCGACTCCAGCAGCGCGGTTTCTTCGCCACAGATGTAGGCGCCAAAACCATGCGTGGCATGCAACTGAAAACTGTAGCTGCTACCCAGGATGTTGTTGCCCAACAGGCCGGCGGCACGCGCTTCTTCCAGGGCTTGTTCAAAGCGCTGGTAAGTGGCAAAAATTTCGCCGTGAATGTAGTTGTAACCCACCGGGATACCCATGGCATAGGCGGCAATCGCCATGCCTTCAATGACCACGTGCGGGTTGTAATGCAGGATGTCGCGGTCTTTGGCGGTGCCCGGCTCACCCTCGTCGGAGTTGCACACCAGGTACTTCTGGCCGGGGAACTGACGCGGCATGAAGCTCCATTTCAAGCCAGTTGGAAAGCCCGCACCGCCACGGCCGCGCAAGCTACCGGCCTTGACCTCAGCGATGACCTGGTCGGGCGTCATGCCATCGCCGCCATCGGTACCCAAAATTTTGCGAAGCGCCTGGTAGCCGCCACGCGCCTGGTAATCTTTCAGGCGCCAGTTATGGCCGTCCAGCCCTGCCATGATTTGCGGATTGATGTGACGGCCATGGAAAGAGCTTTGCACGCCGGTGGCGGCAAACTGGGAAAGTACGCTCGAAGCGCTGGAAGCTGTCGTCATGGTTACTTGGCCTCTGCGGATTTCAAGCCGTCTATCAGTTGGTCGAGCTTGTCGTTACTCATGAAGCTGCACATGTTCAGGTCATTGACCAGCATCACAGGTGCATCAGCGCAAGCGCCCAGGCATTCGGACTGCTGCAATGTGAACAGGCCATCGGCCGTGGTGCCACCCATGGTGACGCCGAGCTTTTTTTCCAGGTACACCAGCGCCTTGTTGCCGTCGCGCAGTTGGCACGGCAGGTTGGTGCAGACATTGAGCTTGTACTTGCCAACCGGCTGCTGGTTGTACATGTTGTAGAAAGTCGTGATTTCATGCACGGCAATCGGGGCCATGCCCAGATAGGCGGCCACGGCCTTTTCGCTGTCGGCGCTGACAAAACCCTGCTCGCGCTGAACGATGGTCAGACAAGCCATCACAGCAGACTGCTTCTGGTCAGCCGGGTACTTGGCAACTTCGCGGTCAAAGAGCGCGAGCACTGTTGGGGAAAATTCAGCCAATTCGTATCTCCATCGCGCAAATGACGAGGTGGGAGGCGCCAGAGGCGCTGAGGTGGGTGGTCTTGTTCATCGGTCGATTTCTCCAAACACGATGTCCATGGTGCCAATGACTGCGACGGCGTCAGCGATCATGTGGCCGCGCGACATTTCATCCATGGCAGCCAGATGCGAGAAGCCGGGTGGACGGATCTTCAGGCGGTAAGGTTTGTTGGCGCCGTCACTCACGATGTAGATGCCGAACTCGCCCTTGGGATGTTCGACAGCGGCGTAGGCTTCACCTTCGGGCACATGAAAGCCTTCGGTGAAAAGCTTGAAGTGATGGATCAGCTCTTCCATGTTCGACTTCATCGACTCGCGGTCGGGCGCTGCCACCTTGTGGTTGCTGGTGATGACCGGTCCGGGGTTGACACGCAGCCAGTCCACGCATTGCTTGATGATGCGGTTGGACTGCCGCATCTCTTCGATGCGCACCAGGTATCGGTCATAGCAGTCGCCAGTCTTACCGACGGGCACGTCAAAGTCCATGCGGTCGTAGACGTCATAGGGCTGCTGCTTACGCAGGTCCCAGGCAAAGCCCGAGCCGCGCAGCATCGGGCCGGTAAAACCCAGGTTGAGCGCGCGCTCCGGCGTGACCACGCCCACGCCAACGGTGCGTTGCTTCCAGATGCGGTTGTCGGTGAGCAAGGTTTCGTACTCATCGACCAGGCCGGGGAATTTGCTCACGAAGTCGTCGATAAAGTCGAGCAGCGAGCCCTGACGGTTTTCGTTCAAGGCGGCGATCGCCTTGGCGTTTTTGACCTTGCTGACCTTGTATTGCGGCATGCTGTCAGGCAGGTCGCGGTAGACACCGCCCGGGCGGAAGTAAGCCGCATGCATGCGCGCACCGGAGACAGCCTCGTACATGTCAAACAAAGCCTCACGTTCGCGGAAGCAGTAAATCAGGATGTTCATCGCACCGCAATCAAAACCGTGCGCGCCCAGCCACAGCAGGTGGTTGAGCAAACGCGTGATTTCTGCGTACATGACACGTATGTACTGAGCGCGAACCGGCACATCCACGCCCATCATCTTTTCGATGGCCAGGCAATAAGCGTGCTCGTTGGACATCATCGACACATAGTCAAGGCGGTCCATGTAGGGCAGTGACTGGATGTAGGTCTTGCTTTCAGCGAGCTTTTCAGTGGCGCGGTGCAGCAGACCGATGTGCGGATCGGCGCGCTGGATGACTTCGCCATCAAGCTCAAGCACCAGGCGGAGGACGCCGTGGGCGGCCGGGTGCTGGGGACCAAAGTTGAGCGTGTAGTTTTTGATTTCAGCCATGTCTTTTTGCCTTAAGCCTTGGGGCCGAGGCCGGCGTAGTGGTCTTCGCGGATCACGCGCGGTGTGATCTCGCGCGGCTCAATGGTGACGGGCTGGTAAATCACGCGTTTTTGCTCAGGGTCGTAACGCATTTCAACGTGACCGGTGGTCGGGAAATCTTTGCGGAAAGGATGGCCGATAAAACCGTAGTCGGTCAGGATGCGGCGCAGGTCGTTATGGCCTTCAAAAACGATGCCAAACAAATCAAAAGCTTCGCGCTCGAACCAGTTGACCGAATTCCAGACCTCGTTGAGCGATGGCAGCACCGGGAAATCGTCATCGGGGCAAAACACTTTCAGGCGCACGCGCTGGTTCAGGCTGACCGACAGCAGGTGTGAGGCCACGCAAAAACGCAGGCCGTCATAGCGGCCGTCGCCGTATTCAGAGTAGTCAATGCCGCACAGATCCAGCAGCTGCTCGAACTGGCAAGCCGGTGCGTCGCGCAGAAGCCGGGCGGCAGCAAGGTAGTTGGCGGCTTTGACGACGATGGTCAGCTCACCCATGGCGAGCGTGGCGCTGTGCAGCTTGTCGCCCAATGCACTTTCAATCGTGACTTTGAGTTGCTCGGCGCTGGCAGGATGCAGTGGTCCCATCAAGCCCTCGCAATGGTGTTGGTGCGGCGGATTTTTTGCTGCAACTGGATGATGCCGTACATCAAGGCCTCTGCTGTGGGCGGGCAGCCGGGCACATAAACATCGACCGGCACAATGCGGTCGCAACCGCGGACCACCGAATAACTGTAGTGGTAGTAACCGCCGCCATTGGCGCAAGACCCCATGGACAAGACCCAGCGCGGCTCAGACATCTGGTCGTAGACCTTGCGCAGGGCCGGCCCCATCTTGTTGCACAGTGTGCCGGCCACGATCATCAAATCAGACTGGCGCGGGCTGGGCCGAAACAGCATGCCGAAGCGATCCAGGTCATAACGCGCTGCGCCCGCGTGCATCATCTCAACGGCGCAGCAGGCCAGACCAAAGGTCATGGGCCACAGCGAGCCGGTTTTGGCCCAGTTGACCACCGAGTCGTAACTCGTGGTCATGAAGCCTTCGTTGAATACACCTTCAAGTGACATACCAGTACCTTTGTGGCGGAATTTCGGCTCGCTCTTGACGTATCCGGAGCGTGCTGTTGCGTGTTGTGTGTTTGGTCGGTAATCGGTCAAAGTTAAGGCCTACTCCCAATCGAGCGCGCCTTTTTTCCATTCGTAGACAAAGCCCACGACCAGAATGCCCAAAAAAATCATCATGGACCAGAAACCAACTGCGCCAATGTCCTTGAGCGCTACAGCCCAGGGGAAAAGAAAAGCGATTTCCAGGTCAAAAAGAATAAAGAGAATGGCCACCAGGTAGTAGCGCACATCAAACTTCATGCGTGCGTCTTCAAAGGCTTCGAAGCCGCATTCGTAAGGGGAGTTTTTTTCGCTGTCGGGGCGGTGCGGGCCCAACAGGCGGCCCAGCACTTGAGGCACGACGCCAACAGCAATACCGACCAGGATAAACAACAGGACGGGCAGGTATTGGTCGAGGTTCATCTTGTTTGTGTCACTAGAGTTACCGCCCGGATGGACAGCAAAGTCAGGCGCTAAAAGCGCACAGTCAAACCCATGCCTGTGTTGGTGCGGACGGCGAGACTCGAACTCGCACACCTTTCGGCACTACCCCCTCAAGATAGCGTGTCTACCAATTTCACCACGTCCGCGGTTTATTTCAGTGTCTGGCGGCATGAGGAAAACCTGAGCTTGAGCCTTCCAGACAGTCTCAGAGTTTACCCTGAAATGACCCGTTTTCCGAATGACAGGCAGCCCTGCAAAGGCTTATTTGGTAGGGATCTGACCGGCACCTGGCGTGACTGGCGCAGGCGGCACCGAAGCATCCACAGCCGGTGCGGCGGGCACGGCAGTTCCCGGGATTTGGGCTGCCGGGGTGACAGGAATCGACGACGCAGGCGTATCGAGCACGCTTGAAGACTTGCGGGGTTGTGCATTACCGAAGTAAGCCAGCGCCAGTGTGCAGGCAAAGAACACCGCAGCCAGCACGGCCGTGGTGCGCGAGAGAAAATTGGCACTGCCGCTGGCGCCGAACAGGCTGCCCGAACCGCCGCTGCCAAAAGCTGCACCCATGTCGGCGCCCTTGCCGTGTTGCACAAGAATGAGTCCGATCATGCCCAAAGCAGAAAGCATTTGGACGGTCAGGACAATGGTCAAAGCTACATTCATTGGATACTCCTAGATTCTCAAAAAAATGGGCCCGCACTCAGGCGCAGGCCGCAGAAACAATACTCAAAAAATCGATCGCCTTGAGGGAAGCGCCACCAACCAGGCCCCCGTCAATGTCCGGCTGCGCCAGCAGCATGGCCGCATTGGCCGCGTTCATGCTGCCGCCATAAATGATCTTGACGCGGCTGGCGTTGGCACTGGCAGCGGCCAGTTGCGCACGCAGCACCGCATGCACCGCCTGCGCATCCTGGGGGCTGGCCGTTTTGCCGGTACCGATTGCCCAGACCGGCTCGTAAGCCACCACAATTTCGCTGATGCAATGGCCATTGGCCTGGATCACCGCAGCGAGCTGGCGCTTAACGACTTCGGTGGTGCGTCCTGCATCACGTTCGGCCAGCGTTTCGCCCACGCAGACGATAGGCGTGATGCCTTGCGCCAAAGCTTGCTGGGCTTTGGCAGCGACCAGCGCATCGGTCTCGCCGTGGTACTGACGTCGCTCCGAATGGCCGACGATGGCATAACGGCAGCCAAAATCTTTGAGCATGGCGGCGCTCACTTCACCCGTGAAAGCACCCGAAGGCTGGCTGGAGACATCTTGCGCGCCCAAGGCCACACCAGCCAAAGCCGGCAACTGACTCACCAGGGCAACAAACTGCGCCAGGTAAGGCGCAGGAATGCAAAGCGCCACATCACAAGCCGGCTTGGACGCGATGCCGGCGGCCAGCGCGCTCAGCAAGGCCTCGTTGCCGGCCAGGCTAGCGTTCATTTTCCAGTTTGCAGCGATCAGTGCGGTCATGATTGCTTCTCGCCCGACCAGGTCAAGATAATTTTTCCGATGTGTTGATTCGACTCCATCAGCGCATGCGCTTGGGCAGCCGCATCTGCCGCAAAGGTTTTGTAAATCACCGGCTTGATCGCACCGCTTTCCAGCAGCGGCCACACCTTGGCGCGCAGTGACTGGGCAATCGCCGTCTTGAAAGCAATCGGCCTGGGCCGCAAGGTCGAGCCGGTGATGCTCAAGCGCTTGCGCAAAACCATGCCGGCATTGAACTCGGCCTTGACGCCGCCCTGCACCGCAATGATGACCAGCCGGCCGTCTTCGGCCA
>CANIDW010000055.1 GCA_947466165.1 Comamonadaceae bacterium
ACCGAGCCGCCCGGCATCGCACCCGGGCTTTGGGCGGCATCGTCACCCTGCCCGGCCAGCATCTTGATCCAGGCGTATTGCAGCTTGTTGGTGTCCTGGAATTCGTCAATCAGGATGTGTCGAAAGCGCCGCTGGTAATGCTCGCGCACAGGCGGGTTATCTCGCAGCAGCTCGTAGCTGCGCAGCATCAGTTCACCAAAATCGACCACGCCTTCGCGCTGACACTGCTCTTCATAGAGCGCATAAATTTCGACCTTCTTGCGGCTTTCTTCGTCACGCACGGGCACGTCTTTGGCGCGCTGGCCGTCTTCTTTGCAGGCGGCGATGAACCACATCAGCTGCTTGGGCGGAAATCGTTCGTCGTCCACATTGAACTGCTTGCACAGGCGCTTGATAGCCGACAGCTGATCTTGCGTATCCAGGATCTGAAAGCTCTGCGGCAGATTGGCCATCTTGTAATGCGCGCGCAAAAAGCGGTTGCACAGGCCGTGAAAGGTACCAATCCACATGCCGCGCACATTCACAGGCAGCATGCCGGTCAGGCGCAGCATCATCTCTTTGGCGGCCTTGTTGGTGAAGGTCACCGCCAACACGCCACCGGGCGTGACCTGGCCGGTTTGCAGCAGCCAGGCGATGCGAGTGGTCAGCACCCGGGTTTTGCCCGAGCCGGCACCGGCGAGGATCAGCGCATGCGTGGCGGGCAGCGTGACCGCGGCCAGTTGCTCGGGATTGAGGTTTTGAAGAAGAGGGGTGCTGGAGGCGGCATCGGCGAACATCGGTGCATTGTAGAAAGTCCTTGGCGCCGGGCCCCGCCAACATGCTGGGCCTCTTTTGAATGCGCCACCAGCCTGCGCCGGCAAGTGCCAGGGCAGACGCGTTTACAATCAGTCACCGGGCCCAAGCAATTGCGCCCGGTTTTTTGTGGCCGTCTCACTTTCGTGATGCGGAGCGCATTCAAGCCGGGCCAATCCAAGCGCCCATCAATGTGACTGACAACCTGATGGAGAGCTTGGGCCATGGAAATTTTTGATTACGACAACATCCTGCTGCTACCGCGCAAATGCCGCGTAGACAGCCGCTCCGAGTGCGATGCCAGCGTGACGCTGGATGGGCGCAGCTTTCGCATCCCGGTGGTGCCGGCCAATATGAAAACCGTGGTGAGCGAGTCCATCTGCGCCTGGATGGCCGACAAGGGCTATTTCTACGTGATGCACCGTTTTGACCTGGACAACGTCGCGTTCGTTCAACGCATGAAGGCGCGCGGCAGCTACGCATCGATCTCGCTGGGCGTCAAACCGCCGGACTACGCCACTGTCGACAAGCTGGTGGCACTGGGCCTAGTACCCGAGTACATTACCATCGACATCGCGCACGGCCATGCCGACAGCGTGAAAAACATGATCGGCTACCTCAAGGGAAAAATGCCTGCCGCCTTCGTGATTGCCGGCAACGTGGCCACACCCGAAGCCATCATCGACCTGGAAAACTGGGGCGCTGACGCCACCAAGGTCGGCATCGGCCCGGGCAAGGTCTGCATCACCAAACTCAAGACCGGCTTTGGCACCGGCGGCTGGCAGCTGTCAGCGCTCAAGTGGTGCGCCCGTGTGGCCACCAAACCCATCATTGCCGACGGCGGTATCCGCGAGCATGGTGACATCGCCAAGTCGATCCGCTTTGGCGCCACGATGGTGATGATCGGCTCCCTGCTGGCCGGTCACGAGGAAAGCCCCGGACAGACCGTTGAGGTGGACGGCAAGCTGTTCAAGGAATACTACGGCTCAGCCTCGGACTTCAACAAGGGCGAGTACAAGCACGTTGAAGGCAAGCGCATCCTCGAACCCATCAAGGGCACGCTGGCCGAAACGCTGGTGGAGATGGAACAGGATGTCCAGAGCTCGATCAGCTACGCGGGCGGCAAAAAACTGATGGACATCCGCAAGGTCAACTACGTCACCCTGGGCGGGGATAACGCGGGCGAGCATTTGCTGATGTAAGTTCAGGCTGTTGCTTGCATCAGTTGCAAGACGCGCTGGTGCAGCAGATGAGCGGGCTGGCCCATGGCTTCGAGGATGCTGAAATGGTTCAGCCCCGGCAACTCGTCCCGTACCGGCACCACGCGGTGGCCCCATGCTTGCTGTATCAATACGTTGTGGCGCAGGAACTCAGCGCTTTCTTCGGCGCCGGCCACCGCAAACAAGCGCCCCCTCGGCTGTGGCAACCACGCCGGGCTCAAGCGCAGCACCTGCGCCGGCGTGAGCTGCAATGCGTCTTTCAAAAACGGCGTGTGGCGTATCGACTCGAGCTCAAACAGCCCGGATATTGACAGCGCATTTTTCACCAGGTCAGCCGGCAGGTCGGGCGCCCATTGCGGCCACTGGCAAGTCA
Source organism: Comamonadaceae bacterium (assembly GCA_947466165.1). Classification (GTDB taxonomy): domain Bacteria; phylum Pseudomonadota; class Gammaproteobacteria; order Burkholderiales; family Burkholderiaceae_C; genus Polaromonas. The sequence continues at coordinate 2,386 of CANIDW010000055.1, forward strand.
GCAGCATGGCGGCCAAATGCCCACCCGCCGAATGCCCCGCGACCGTGATGCGCGAGGGGTCACCGCCGAATTCTGCGATGTGGCGGTGCGTCCAGGCCAGCGCCCTGACCATTTGCAGAGTGATCTCTTCGATGGTCACAGCCGGACACAAATCGTAGTTGGGCACCACCACGCAGGCACCGGCCCTGCTGAGGGCAGGGGCTATGAAGGAGTGATCGGCCTTGTCGAGCGAGCGCCAGTAACCACCGTGGATAAAAACCACCACCGGCGCCCCTTTGCCCAGGTCGCCGGCTGCGGGAAAGACATCCAGCTTTTCACCCGCGCTTTCGCCGTAGCGCAGGTCAATGTGGCAGTGCGGCGATTGCCGCGCCAGGCTGGATTGAAAAGCCCAGCGAGCAAAGTAATCCGCATGGTCCGGCACCAGGGCACGGTTGTTGTACATGCTGTCCAGCCAGGCTGGGACGTAGTTAGAAGGGCTTATCGGCATATGCATGCTCCTTAAAAGATACCTTATCTTGGCACAGCTCAGCACCTGCGCGTCCAAGCCCTGGGTCTGGCGCTGGGATACCTTGATGATTGAATAAGTGTTTTCCCGAGGCAGGAACACTGCCCCGGACGATAAAAAGCCAGCCAGGGTCATAATTAAAGGGCTGCGGCGCTGCATGAAAAGCCCGCTCGCAGCACCACCCCAGCGGTCGGCGATCCGGGCCCTGCCCCATCGCCAGACTTCAAGCCCATACAGGCAAGACCCCGGCGCGCTTGTCGCGCCACGCAAGGAGATTTGATGAGTGATGTGAAATGGACCGGCGGCGTGGAGCACTGGATCCAAAAAGGCGATATCCGTTTGTTCATGTGGGAGAAAAAAGCCTCGCCAAAGGTGCCGCACGCCGGCACCATCTTTTTTGTGCATGGCTCTTCCATGGCCTCACAGCCGACCTTTGACCTGAGCGTGCCCGGTCGCCCCTATTCGTCGGCGATGGACTGGTTTTCAGACCACGGTTTTGACACCTGGACCATGGACAACGAGGGTTACGGCCGCTCCGACAAGCACCGCAACATCAACTTCGACATCAGCAACGGGGCCGACGACCTGGCCGCAGGCAGCCGGTACATCATGGACAAGACCGGCGCCAAGTCGCTGCTCTTGTATGGCATTTCATCGGGCGCGCTCAAGGCGGCATTGTTCACCGAACGGCACCCCGAGCGTGTGGCCAAAATCGCACTGGACGCATTTGTATGGACTGGCGAAGGCAGCCACACCCTGGCGCAGCGCAAGAAAAAGCTGCCCGAGTTTCTGGCCCAGAACCGCCGCCCCATTGACCGTGATTTTGTGCACAGCATTTTCAAGCGCGATCATCCGGACACAGCGGATGCCGCCACTGTGAATGCTTTCGCAGACGCCATCTTGACGCTGGACGACTCCATGCCCACCGGCACCTACGTGGACATGTGCTCTAAGTTGCCGCTTTTGGATCCGAAAAAAATCCCTGTGCCGACCATTATTTTGCGCGGCGAGTACGATGGCATTGCCGGCATGGACGACCTGATCGATTTCTACAAACTGCTGCCCAACATGAACAAGCAGTTCAGCGTGATGCGCGGTATTTCACATGCGAGTTTCCAGCAGAAAAACTACATGATGGTCTACCAGATCCTGCACAGCTTCTTCACCATGCCCGAGCCCGTATACAAAGGATAGTCCCATGAAAATACTTGCCAAATCCCTTATTGCGGCGGCACTGTGCGCCGCGTCCATGAGTGCGGTGCATGCACAAAGCTACCCGAACAAGCCGGTCAAACTGATCGTGCCGTTTGCGCCTGGCGGCTTCACCGATGTGGTCGCCCGCATTCTGGGCCAACGCCTGTCCGCCGCCATGGGCCAGCAGTTTGTGATCGAAAACAAAGCCGGTGCCGGCTCCATCATTGGCACCGACTTTGTGGCCAAGTCAGCGCCTGACGGCTACACCCTGGTGATGATCTCGACCACCCATGTGATCAGCCCCTGGATTTACAAGACCGTGCCCTATGACCCGCTCAAAAGCTTTGTTGCTGTGACCAAGCTGGTCGACTCACCCTACGTGTTGCTGGTCAACCCCAAGGTGCCGGCGCGCAATGTGCAGGAGTTCGTGGCACTGGCCAAGGCGGCGCCCAACACCATTCACTACGCTTCGTCGGGCAATGGCAGTTCGCAACACCTGATGGGCGGCCTGTTTGCGTCCATGACCGGCGCACCCATCAAGCACGTGCCTTACAAGGGCAGCGGCGGCGCGGCCAATGACCTGGTGGCCGGCATTGTCGAGAGCAGCTTTGCCGGTGTGCCCAACGCCCTGGCCCAGGTGCCGCAAGGTCGCCTGAAAGCCCTGGCCGTCACCACGGCCAAGCGTATTCCGCAATTACCGGATGTACCGACTCTGCAAGAAGCGGGTGTGCCCGGCTATGAGGCCTCAGTCTGGTTGGCTCTGCTCGCACCGGCCGGCACGCCGCGCGACATCGTCAACAAGCTCAACTCAGAGATCAACAAGCTCATGAGCTCGCCCGACACCCGCAAGGCCCTCTATGACGCGGGCGTTGAAGTCTCACCCTCGACACCTGAGGCGATGACTGAGTACATGGCGCAGGAGCTGGTCCGCTGGGGCAAGGTCGTGAAAGAAACCGGTATCAAGCTCGAGTGAGCTTTCGGCCAGTGGCCGCTCACCGCCCAAACCCTCAAAGGTAAAAGGCCGCTGTCAACCTCAGGGTTGGCAGCGGCCTTTTTTGGGCTTAAGGGGTATCAAGCCCCCGGGTACAAATCAGTCGCGGGCAGGCTTGGCGAACTTGCCGGCCTTCTTGGCCGCATCACGCGGCACAAAAACCTTGCCTGCCGGCTTGGCAAAGGCAGGCTTTGCAAATCCAGGTTTGGCAAACGCGGGCTTGCGACCAGCGAAGTCAGGCCGCGGTGCGAAGCCTTCATTGCGGGCGCCGAAGTTGCGGTCGTCGCGGGGTGCAAAGTTGCGCTCTTCACGCGGGGCGAAGTTGCCTCCATTACCGCCGAAGTTACCGCCGCGGTCTCCGCCGAAGCCGCCACGGTCGTCAGGACGGCGCGGTGCGCGGTCCGCAAAGTTGCGGTCATTGAAACCCTGGCCCGGCTGCGCCTGGAAAGGGGCGCGCTCTTGGCCGCGGTCACCACCACGGTCGTTGCGGTTGCCGCCGAAGCGGCCGCCACCATAACCGCCGCCGGCCGGCTTGCGACCTGCGTAGCCACCGCCACCGCCGCCGAAGCTGCGACCGCCACGGTCAGGACCGTTGCTGAAGTTGCCGCGTGGACGCTCTGTCGCAGGAAAACGCTGTTGCGGCTCCAGGCCGGCAATCACGCTCGGCTTGAGGCTTTGCTGTGTGTAGTGCTCGATCTCGCCGATCTTGCGGCGATCGCGGAACTCGGCGATCGTGATGGCCTGACCACTGCGACCGGCGCGGCCGGTACGACCAATGCGGTGCACATAGTCTTCGGCTTTCATCGGCAGGCCATAGTTGATCACGTGGGTGATGGTGGGCACATCCAGGCCGCGGGCGGCGACGTCGGTAGCCACCAGAATCTGCACGCGGCCGTCACGGAAAGCCATCAGGCGGCGATTGCGCAGACCCTGGCTCAAGGCGCCATGCAGCGCCACGGCGCTGAAACCTTCTTGCACCAGGTCATTGGCCAAGCCATCGCACTCAACTTGGGTGCAGGCAAACACCACAGCCTGGTTGATGGTGGTGTCACGCAACCAGTGGTCGAGCAACTTGCGCTTGTGCGTCATGTTGTCGGCCCACAGCAGCGACTGCGTGATGGAGGTGTGCTTGTCTTGCGGCGAATCGATCTCGACGCGCTGCGGCTCGCGCATGACGCGGGTGGCCAGTTGCATGATGCGTGGCGCAAAGGTGGCGCTGAACATCATGGTCTGACGGCGCTGCAGCGTGAGCTGGTTGACCTCGGTCAGGTCGTCGGCAAAGCCGAGGTCAAGCATGCGGTCGGCTTCGTCCACCACCAGGAACTGGACCTGGTCGAGCTTGATCTGCATGCTGCGCTGCAAGTCCAGCAGGCGGCCGGGAGTGGCGACCACCAGATTGGCGTTTTGCAGTTTGGCAATTTGCAGCTGGTAAGGAATACCGCCGACCACGTTGGCCACGCGCAGACCACGGCAATGACGCACCAGATCAATGGCATCGGCGCAGACCTGCTGGGCCAATTCGCGGGTCGGGCACAGGATCAGGGCACCGGGTGTGGCAGCCTTGAAGTTGCGAACGTTGGTCGGGTCTTTGCGCTTGGGTTTTTTCAGCGGGGCTTCGCCCTTGGCAACGGCTTCGGCGCTCAAGCGCTCGAACTCGGCGCGCTCAAAACGCTCGGCTTCTTCAGCCTGCTTGAGCAAGGTGTGCAACACGGGCAGCAAGAACGCAGCGGTCTTGCCGCTGCCGGTCTGGCTGGAAACCAGCAGGTCGGTGAACTTGGCTTTTTTGCCCTCGGCCTGCGCTTCCAGGCCTTGCATGGCCTTCGGTATCGTGGCCAATTGCACGGCGGTAGGCTGGGTAAAGCCCAGGTCCGCCACTGCCTGCAGGAGTTCGGGGGCCAGGCCCAGTTTCACAAAACCGTTGGGCACCGGTACGAGGGCTGCAAGTGATCCCGCGGCAGGCGCATCACAGAAGTCGGGAACCAGGCTGGTTTCAACATCGGAAGTGATGTCAGAAGCCGCATCAGAATTTTCGGGCACAAAATCGCCACGAGCCTCAAAAGAGTCAGTCATATTTTTTCTATCTCGCTAATCACCTGTGCGCCTCGCTTTTGGCGAAGGAACAGGAAACTCCACCTGCGCGTTAGCAACAAGCTTCGTTCATGGTTAATAAAACATCAACCATCAAACGAATATCCGGATCAGGCGCTCAACAGGCCTGAAGCGTTGACTCTGCAAAAAGAGTCCAAAAGTGTGAGGTAGATGTACAAATGCAGGGCACACAGTGCTGCTGCAAGCCTCGGATTATGGCACGCTTTGAGGGTTTGTACCAATTTTTGTGAATTCAAGGGTTAAACGCCTTTCAGCGCTCCTCCTTCAAATTGAAATGGATGGGAATCCGTACGGTTTGCGTTGTCAGCAAACCATCCTTGCGGGCCGGGGTAAACCGCCAGGCGCGCACGGCGTTCATGGCCGCAGCATCCAACATCGCGTGCCCGCTGAATTTTTCTAATTCGATACGGCCAGCACGCCCGTCAGGCAGCACCTCGACCAGCAGCAGAACCTCCCCTTGTGCGCCTTGCCTTATGGCGAGCAGCGGGTAAGCAGGTCTGGGGTTGTTTAAATAAGCCGCCTTGTAATCAGCATCTGTGTTGCGTGCTGTTGCCGGCATCCCAGGCTCTTTGGCAGGCGTGGAGGCTGATGGTTGTGCCGCTGCTGGTGTCGCTGCTGGCGCCGCTGCTGGTGCTGATGTTGGCGCCGCTGCGGGCGTCGGTACAGGCGGCTGAACTTGAACCGGCGCCATGGCACTCAGTGTTGCCGGCAAATTCTGGGCTTTGTCTGACGCCAGCTTGTCTTTGCTCGGCGCAGTGGGGGGCTGGCGTTTGGCGTTGGCTTGCGCGCTCACAGGGGCTGGCGTTAAAAACTCCAGGCGCATATCGGGGCGCCTGATCACTGGCTCAACGCTAGCGTATTTGAGCCAAACCAGCAGCAAGCCGGCATGCGCGGCCAACACCAAGAGGCTCAAAGCGATGAGCAAGCTGGGCCGGGGCGACAAGTCAAGGCGCATTTAAAAAATAGGCTCAGTCTCGACACATCGAGTTGGTAGAGTTTGAGATCGCATGTCGAAAGCGTTCATAGGCTGCGGCAGGGTCTGACTTTATTTCAGGAAATGCTCGCGGTAGTGTTCGAGCTCGTCGATCGACTCGTGCACGTCGGCCAGGGCGGTGTGGCTTTGCCGCTTTTTGAAAGCGCTGTAGACCTCAGGCCGCCAACGCTTGGCCAGCTCTTTGAAGGTGCTGACATCCACATTGCGGTAATG
>CANIDW010000056.1 GCA_947466165.1 Comamonadaceae bacterium
CGGGCATTCCATTTTTCAGTGGCGGTCAGCCCGAAAACAATGGCGGTCAGTGCGCAGCCGGCCATGGTGAAGCCTAGCAGCGGAATCAGCACCCAGCTCAGCGCGTCGTCCATGCCGAACTGTTGCATGCGCTGGATGCCGTAGATACCGAGCGCAGTCGGTATGGGCATGGCCCAGCCCAGTGTGTCACTCAGTCCGTGCAGGTAAAAGCGGTGCAAGCCCAGCGGTCCTCCCAGAAAAGTGAGCCAGGTGGTCAGAGTTTTGTTTTTCATGCGAATCAATCGGAGAGAAGATAAATTTTCGTTGCTGCTAAGCGGCTCGTTCATTAAACCCCAGTCGATTGCGGCGGGCGGCTGCTTCCTGCGCCCAGGGTTTTTTCCATCAGCACCACGTCGAGCCAGCGCTCAAACTTCCAGCCGCAAGACTTCAGCACGCCCACCTGCTCAAAGCCAACGCTGCGGTGCACGCCGATGGAGCTGGCGTTGGCGGAGTCGCCAATGACGGCGATCAGCTTGCGCACCCCGGCGGCTTCGGCCTGCGCCGCGAGTTCTGCCAGCAGGGCGCGGCCCAGACCGCGCTGGTGCACATCGGGGGTCAGGTAAATGGAGTCTTCGGCGGAAAAGCGGTAAGCCGGCCGGGGCTTGAACCAGTTGCAGTAGGCGAAGCCCAGAATGCGGCCACCGTCTTCTGCCACCAGGAAAGGCAGATGCCGGGCCAGCACCTCGGCGCGGCGGGCCCTCATGTCGGCCAGCGTGGGGGGCTCGGTTTCAAAGGTGCCGCTGCCATGCAGCACGTGGTGGCCGTAAATGGCGGTGATGGCCGGCAGGTCTGGTTCTTGGCTTGGGCGCAGGATCGTCATGGGTGCTCGCTTGGCTGTGTCTCGGGCTATAATCTGCGGCTTTGCAGCAATTCGCTGGCCGGGTGGCCATGTCGTGTGTCTCAAGCGCTGCAAACTCATGTTGGGCTGACAATTTTGTCTTCCCACCACCCGAAGGATAAATCATGGTCGTCATTCGACTCGCGCGCGGCGGTTCTAAGCACCGTCCCTTTTTCAATATCGTTGTGGCTGACAAACGCGTTCGCCGCGATGGTCGTTTCATCGAGCGCATCGGTTTTTACAACCCGATCGCCAAGGGCGGCGAAGAGGGCTTGCGCATTGAGCAAGACCGTCTGACCCACTGGCTCGGTGTGGGCGCACAAGCTTCGCCAACCGTTGAGCGTCTGGTCAAGCAGGGCGCTGCCAAAGCGGCCTGATCGGGCTTGCAGGCTTTCTCGCGAAGGTCTGCCAACCCGCCAGCCATGGCATGACATGCAGCAACATGGCGACTGAACTTTCACCCGGCCTCAAGCAGGCCGCCTTGCCCGAAGATGCGATCGAAGTCGGTCGCATTCTTGACGCCTGGGGCGTTAAGGGCTGGGTCAAGGTGCTGCCGCACAGCGCAGAGCCTGAGGCTCTTTTTGCGGTCAAAGACTGGTTTTTACAAGCCCCCGAAGCCCGGTTTCGTCCGGGCTTTTCCGCTTTCTCGGGCACCGTATCGATCAGCTTGCAAGAGTGCAAAGTGCATTCGGACACCGTGGTTGCCAAAATCGCCGGCCTCGAAGACCGCAGCGCCGCCGAGGCCTTGCGGGGCGCGCGTATCTTTTTGCCGCGCAGCAGTTTCCCCAGCGCTTCCAAAGATGAGTACTACTGGGTCGATCTGATCGGCCTGGAGGTCATCAATCGTGAAGGTCTCAGACTGGGCACGGTGCGTGACCTCATGACCACCGGCCCGCAGGCGGTGCTGTGCGTCGAATACCAGGCGCTCGCTGAAGACGGTACCAGCTCTGCAGCCGAGCGCATGATTCCCTTTGTGGCCGCCTACGTTGATGCGGTGGATGTACCCGGCAAGCGCATCACGGTGGATTGGCAGCCCGACTATTGACGCCGGCCCCTGTTCCCCGCGCCGCGCACAATACCCGCATGCGTTTTGATGTCATCACCCTGTTCCCTGAGTTGTTTGCCCCTTTTGTGAGCAGCGGCGTGACGCGCCGTGCTTACGAGTCCGGTCATGTGCAGCTGCGCTTGTGGAACCCGCGGGATTATTCAGAGGGCAATTACCGGCGCGTTGATGACCGGCCCTTTGGCGGCGGCCCGGGCATGGTCATGATGGCCGAGCCGCTGGCCTTGTGCCTGGAGGCCATACGCGCGGAGCGAGCTGGAGGCGAGGCGACGCCCGCACCGGTGGTCTTGTTTTCACCCATTGGCCAGGCCCTGAACCACAGCGCCGTGGCAGGCTGGGCGGCTTCGAGCGGTGCGGTGCTGGTCTGCGGCCGCTACGAAGGCGTGGACCAGCGTTTCATTGACGCGCATGTGGACTGCCAGATCAGTCTGGGCGACTTTGTGCTCTCGGGTGGCGAAATCGCCGCCATGGCCCTGATTGACGCGGTCACCCGCCTGCAACCCGGCGTGCTCAACGACGAAGGCAGCCACCAGTTCGACAGTTTCAACCCGGCGATCGACGGCCTGCTCGACTGCCCTTATTACACCCGGCCCGAAACCTGGCGGGGCCAGGCCGTGCCGGCGCAGATGCTCTCGGGTCACCATGCCGACATAGAGCGCTGGCGCCGGGAACAGCGGCTGTCGCTGACCCAGGCCCTGCGCCCGGCTTTGCTGGCGGCGGCCCGGGCAGCCGGAGGGCTGACGCCCGCAGATGAGGCTTTTTTGGCCGGGTTGGCCGGCACAACAGGCAGCCCGCCGTAATTGGCTATAATCGTGGGCTTTTCGGTCCTCTGGCGGCCACTGCAACCAAGCGACGACGCTTTAGCGTCTTTGTCTCCTCTGGATTTGCGGTCTTTAGCGTAGCGCGTGCATGAACGAAAAATGAAGTGAGATGGACATTGTATGAACCTGATTCAAACCCTTGAGCAAGAAGAAATTGCTCGTCTGAACAAAAGCTTTCCCGCGTATGCCCCTGGTGACACCGTCATCGTGAGCGTCAACGTGGTCGAGGGCACCCGCAAGCGTATGCAGGCGTTCGAAGGTGTGGTGATTGCCAAGCGCAACCGCGGCCTGAACTCCAGCTTCATCGTTCGCAAGATCTCCAACGGCGAAGGTGTCGAGCGTACGTTCCAGCTCTACAGCCCTTTGATCGCCAAGATCGAAGTCAAACGCCGCGGTGATGTGCGTCGAGCCAAGCTGTATTACCTGCGCAGCCGCAGCGGCAAGTCGGCACGTATCAAGGAAAAGCTGGGCGCCAAAGCGGCCTGATAGGCGGCGTCAAGCTCCCGGACACTGTCCTGTGAAAAGCCGCTCCCTGAGCGGCTTTTTTCTTGGCCCTACCAAACCTTTTTAGTCATGACCATCACCCGTCCGCTGCCCAAAATTGACCCCCGCACTGTGCCGGTGTTGAGCGTGGACACGCACCTGCCGGATGTGCCGGCCCAGCATCTCACGCCAGAGGCTTTGCGAGCGCGTTTTCGCAGTCCCCCTGTCTGGACGCCAGAAAGCAGCGTTGAAAAGAAATTCGGTGACCGTCAGCCCGCCGCTGCGGCGGTGCTGATTGCGCTGGTCATGCGCCAGGAACTGACGCTGCTCCTGACCGAGCGGAGCTTGAATTTATCGACCCACTCCGGGCAGATCTCTTTTCCCGGCGGGCGCACCGATGCGGGCGACCGTGACCCTGTGCACACGGCCTTGCGCGAGGCAGACGAAGAAATCGGTTTGCCGGCCAGTCATGTGGAAGTGCTGGGCAGTCTGCCTATTTACGTCACCGGCTCGGCTTTCATCGTCACGCCCGTGGTGGCGCTGGTGCGGCCCGGCTTTGAGCTCAAGCCCAACCCGGGGGAGGTGGCCGATGTTTTTGAAGTTCCCCTGAGCCACCTCATGAGCCCGGCCAATCACCGCCACCACGCTTTTGAATTCGATGGCTCTGTGCGTCAATGGTTCTCTATGCCTTACACCAGCAGTGACCCGGCCCACCCGAAGGAGCGCTACATCTGGGGCGCCACGGCCGCGATGCTTCGCAATTTTTACCGTTTCATGGCGTCCTGAACCATGTGCCTGAAGCGCTCAGTTTGGAATGGCCCGGCGCTGACGCTGCGCCGTTATGATTTGGCATGAGCTTTTTTGCCGTTCTGTTTGCCCTGCTGATGGAGCAGGCCCGGCCCCTGTCGCCGGGCAATTCCCTGCATGCCGGTGTGCGCGCCTGGACGCGCTGGTGCAGTCGCAACCTGGACGCCGGTCGCCAGCAGCATGGCTGGCTGGCCTGGTCCCTGGCGGTGCTGCTGCCGGCGCTGCTGGCTTTTGGCGTCCACTGGCTTTTGTGGAGCGTGCACGGCTTGCTGGCTTTTGTCTGGAGCGTGCTGGTTTTGTATGTGTCTTTGGGCTTTCGCCAGTTCAGTCACCATTTCACTGCCATCCGCGACGCCCTGGACATGGGCGATGAACAAGCGGCCCGTCAGTTGCTGGCCGATTGGCAGCAGGTCGATGCCAGTTTGTTGCCGCGCAGCGAGATCGTGCGCCATGTCATTGAGCACTCGGTGCTGGCGGCGCACCGCCATGTATTCGGCGTTTTGAGCTGGTTTTGTATTTTGGCTGCCTTGGGTTTGGGCCCGACGGGCGCAGTGCTTTACCGTTTGAGTGAGTTTGTTGCGCGTTACTGGAGCTACAAGTTCCGCGCCTCGGGCGAGGGTGCCAGTCCGGCCCTGCAACAGGCGGCGATGGTGGCTTGGGGGGTGATTGATTTTTTACCGGCCCGCCTCACGGCCCTGGGCTTTGCGGTGGTTGGTAGCTTTGAGGACGCCATCGACAGCTGGCGCCACTACACACAGGGCTTTGCGCTTGACGCCAAGGCCGCTTCCCCCATCCGCAATGATGGCGTTGTGCTGGCGGCCACAGCCGGTGCGGTCAATGTGCGATTGGGCGGCAGTGCCTTGAAGGCGATTCGTCTGCCCTTTGCCCCGGGCGATGACAATGCGGTGCCGCCGGCCACCCAGGCCACACCCGGGCGAGAACCTGAACTGGCGCATCTGCGCAGCATCGTGGGGCTGGTCTGGCGCTGCGTGGTGCTTTGGATGGTGTTGTTGGCGCTGCTCACGCTGGCGCGCCTGATCGGCTAGAGCCGGCAGTGCCCGGCGGGCTGGTGCTCAGTATCGCGTTTGCGACAACTCGGCGAACAGCTCGCCGTACAAACGGTAGCGGCTGGCGCTGATGCTGCTGGCGCTATCGCTGCGGTTCAGCTCCGCAATCACGCCGCAGCCAGGCTCATGCAGATGCGTGCAGTTGTAGAACTTGCAGTCTTGGGCATGCACTTTCAGGTCGGGCATGTAGCCGGCCAGGTGCATGGGCTCGATGTGGTGCAGCCCGAACTCCTGAAAACCCGGTGAGTCAATCAAGGCGGTGCTGCGGCCGGCGTCCATCCAGTACAGCGTGGTGCTGGTGGTGGTGTGCTTGCCTGAGTTCAGCGCCTGTGAAATCTCCGCTGTCAGCACGTGTGCATGCGGTATCAAGAGATTGGTCAGGCTGCTTTTGCCTGCACCCGAGGGGCCCAGCACCAGTGTTTTTTTGCCTTGCATCAGCGGCATCAGTGAGCGCACCGGGGTCTGGCCCGGATCGTCGGCAGCTTTGGGCTTGATCGCCAGCGACAGCATCTGGTAGCCCATGGCGCGGTAGGGCGCCAGCTTGGTCCAGGCACGGCCGAAGGGCTCGGTCAGGTCGCTTTTATTCAGCGCAATCACGGGGTGTATGCCGGTGGCCTCGGCGGCAATGAGCGCGCGCGTGAGTTGGTTTTCAGAGAACTCGGGCTCGGCCGCCATCAAAATAAGCACCTGGTCCAGGTTGGCCGCAAAGGACTTGGTGCGCAGCTCGTCCTGGCGGTAAAACAGGTTGTCGCGCGGCTCGACTTTTTCAATCGTGCCTTCGTCTTCTGAAGGCAGCCAGCGCACCCGGTCACCGACCACTGCCTGGCCTTTTTTGCCGCGCGGGTGGCAAATGACGCGCTCGCCGTCCGCCTTTTCAACCAGCACGTGCCGGCCGAAGCCTGCGACCACCAGGCCCGCTTGCGTGCCCGTGACGACGGGCCGTGACACGCCGGCAGGTTGGCCGGAATTCTTCAAGCCATCAAGGCGTCAACCTTGGACGCGCAAAAGAAATCACTGACAGTGATGCCGCTCATATCATGCGTGTGAAAGCGCACAGTGCATTGTTTGTAGCTCAGTGCCAGGGCCGGGTGATGGTCTTCGGCATTGGCAATGAAAGCCACCGCGTTCGCAAAACCCATGGTCTGGTGAAAGTCTTTGAAGTTGAAAGTTTTTTCCAGCGCGCCATCGATCAGTCGCCAGCCCAGCGCCTGCTCGCCATTGAGTTGGCTGAGCTGAGTGACGACTTCGGTCGCGCTCAGGGCGCGCCGACCCTGGTGGACCTTGTTCATCCGGCGACGCCCATGCGGGCCAGGCGCTCACTGGCGGGCGGGTGCGAGTAGTAAAACTTCACAAACACCGGGTCCGGCGTGAGCGTGCTGGCGTTGTCCTGGTACAGCTTGAGCAGTGCGCTGGCCAGATCGCGTCCGTCGGTTTGCAGCGCCGCATAGGCATCGGCTTGAAATTCATGCTGGCGCGAGAGCTGCGCCATCAGCGGCGAGATGAAAAAGCTGAACAGCGGCACCGCCAGCATGAACAGCAGCAGCGCCAGCGCGTCATTGGGTGCGCCCAGATTGGGGCGCACGCCCAGGCCGGTGTAAAACCAGAGCTGCTGTGACAAATACCCGATCAGCGCAAAACCGGCCAGGCTCATAGCAAACAGCATGACGATGCGCTGGATGATGTGCTTGTGCTTGAAGTGACCCAGCTCGTGGGCCAGCACGGCGTCCACCTCCGCCGGGCTGAGTTGCTTGAGCAGGGTGTCGTAAAACACCACGCGCTTGGCCGCGCCGAAACCGGTGAAATAAGCATTGGCATGCGCAGAGCGCTTGCTGCCGTCCATCACATAAAGTCCCTTGGCGGCAAAGCCGCAGCGCTGCATCAGAGCCGTAACCCGGGCTTTCAGGCTGTCGTCTTCAAGCGGTTTGAATTTATTGAAGATCGGTGCGATCACTGTCGGGTACAGCACCAGCACCAGCAGGTTAAAACCCATCCACACCGCCCAGGCCCACAGCCACCAGAGCGGGCCGGCGCTGTCCATCAGCCACAAGATGAGTGCCACGATAGGCAGTCCGATCACCATGCCGACCAGCGTCGACTTGAGCAGGTCGGCCAGCCAGAGCTGAAAGCTCATCTTGTTGAAGCCAAAGCGCTCTTCAATGCGGAAGGTGCTGTACAGCGTGAAAGGTAAATCCAGCGCGCCACTGATAAGGCCAAAGCCAGCCACCAGCGCCATTTGTGTTGCCAGCGGCCCCCATTGCGCCAGCGCCGAGCCGGCCAGCGCCTGATTGAGCGCGTCCAGCCCGCCAAGCAATGTCCATCCCAACAACACGGCTGAGCCGAAAGCCAGCTCCAGCAGGCCAAAGCGTGCCTTGGTCAAGGTGTAGTCAGCGGCTTTTTGGTGTGATGCCAGAGAAATGGTTGCCGCAAAAGCGGGTGGCACCGTTTCGCGGTGGCGCGCCACGTGGCGGATCTGGCGTGAACTCAGGTACAGCTTGAGCAGCAGGCCGAGCACCAGCGCCGCCGAAAAAAGGAGGGTCCATGTGAGGGATAGATCAGTCATCTTGGCAAGTTTAGGGCATCAGCGAGAATCTAGAGATGCTTGAAACTGAACCCCTCTTGAAAAAGTCAGACCAGAACCTGGTCTGGATCGATTGCGAAATGACCGGCCTGGACCCGGAAAAAGAGCGCCTGCTTGAAATCGCGGTCATCGTCACCGGCCCGCAACTGCTGCCGCGCATTGAGGGCCCGGTGCTGGTGATTCACCAAAGCGATGAGTTGCTCGACAAAATGGACAACTGGAACAAGGGTACCCACGGGCGCAGCGGGCTGATCGACAAGGTCAAGCTCAGCAGCATCAGCGAAGAAGAGGCCGAGCGCCAGGTACTGAGTTTTTTGGCCAAGTACCTGCCCAAGGGCACTTCACCCTTGTGTGGCAACACCATCAGCCAGGACAGACGCTTTCTGGTCAAGTACATGCCCAAGCTGGAGGCGTTTTTGCATTACCGCAATGTGGATGTCAGCACCTTCAAAGAGCTGGCCAAGCGTTGGCGGCCTGAGGTCTACAGCGCTTTCAAAAAGCGGCAAAGCCACACCGCCCTGGCCGACGTGCACGAGTCGATCGACGAGCTCGAACACTACCGCGAGCA
>CANIDW010000057.1 GCA_947466165.1 Comamonadaceae bacterium
GACCTTGAGCAGCATCGCCACACGGGCTTTGAGAATGGTGAAGGCGGCAGCGGCGACGACACAAGCCACGAAGACATACATCATCTCGCCGGTCACCGCACGCAGCATCGAGTAGTAAGGCGTGAAATACCAGACAGGCGCAATGTGCAACGGGGTCTTCAGAGGGTCAGCCGGAATAAAGTTGTTGTACTCCAGGAAGTAGCCGCCGGCTTCAGGCGCGAAGAAAATAATAGCGGTGAAGATCGTCAGGAAAACGCTCACGGCAAAAATGTCGTGCACAGTGTAGTAAGGGTGAAAGGGAATGCCGTCAAGCGGATTGCCTTTAGCATCCTTATGGGCTTTGATTTCAACGCCATCAGGGTTGTTAGAGCCGACTTCATGCAGTGCGATCAGATGCGCCACGACCAGGCCCAACAAGACCAAAGGCACTGCGATCACGTGGAATGCAAAGAATCGGTTCAGCGTGGCGTCACCCACCACATAGTCACCGCGGATCAGCAGCGCCAGGTCCGGTCCGATGAAGGGAATGGCGGCAAACAGGTTCACGATCACCTGGGCGCCCCAGTAGCTCATCTGGCCCCATGGCAAGAGATAACCCATGAAGGCTTCGGCCATGAGCGCCAGGAAAATGGCGCAGCCGAAAAGCCAAATCAGCTCGCGTGGCTTGCTGTAGCTACCGTACATCAGACCGCGGAACATGTGCAAATAAACCACGATGAAAAAGGCACTGGCACCGGTGGAGTGCATGTAACGGATCAGCCAGCCCCAGGGCACATCACGCATGATGTACTCAACTGAGGCGAAAGCCAGGGCGGCGTCCGGTTTGTAGTGCATCGTCAGGAAAATGCCGGTGACGATCTGAATGACCAACACCAGCAAAGACAGCGCACCAAAGACGTACCAGAAGTTGAAGTTCTTGGGAGCGAAATAATCGCCAAGGTGTTCGTTGTAGAGCTTGCTGGCAGGGAAGCGGTTGTCAACCCAGTTCAGCAATTTGGCGCCCATGGGGGCGTCAGGAGAAATTTCTTTAAGTTCAGCCATAACAGTTCCTACTAAGTAGAGGACCGGGCCTGCGGAAATACGCAGGGATGGTCCAGACAAGCTTCAGGCCTTTTTATCTTCGCCAATCAGCAACCGGCTTTCCGAGAGGTACATGTGTGGCGGCACCTCCAGGTTGTCGGGGGCAGGCTTGTTTTTGTAAACGCGACCCGCCATATCGAAGGTCGAGCCATGGCAGGGGCACAAAAAGCCGCCCTGCCAGTCGTCAGGCAGCGATGCCTGACCACCCGTTTGGAATTTGTCCACCGGCGAGCAGCCCAAGTGCGAACAAATGCCCACGGCAACCATGACTTCGGGTTTGATGGAGCGGTTGTCGTTGCGGGCGTAAGCAGGCGTCAGTTCTTCAGGCTTGCGCTTGGAATGCGGGTCGGCCAGCTGGTTTTCCGCCTTGGTCAGTGCCGCGATTTGCTCAGGCGTGCGTTTGATGATCCAGACGGGCTTGCCGCGCCATTCAACGGTCAATTTTTCTCCAGGCTTGAGGGCGGAAATATCAACCTCGACCGCCGCGCCGGCCGCTCTGGCCCGCTCAGAAGGCTGGAAGGTGCTCACAAAGGGCACTGCCACCGCGGCAACGCCTGCACCGCCAACCGCACAGGTTGTGACGATCCAGTTTCTTTTTTGCTGATCCACTGTGGCTCCTTCAGAGTCCACAAGGCTTGAATTAACGCTGGCTTGGGTCATGAAATTCCTTCAAGAACTCGCTTGAAAAATGCTTATAAGGGTCAACCCGCGATTGTAGCGGAGCGGCAAGCCGGTTTTCAAGCCCTATCTGCCAAGGGTGCGCGCCATGCGGATTGCCGCTAACAGGCTGGCGGCGTCTGCACGGCCGCTGCCGGCAATATCAAACGCGGTGCCATGGTCGGGGCTGGTGCGCAGCAGCGGCAAGCCCAGCGTGACGTTGACGCCCTGCTCCATGCCCAAGTATTTCACCGGAATCAGGCCCTGGTCGTGGTACATGGCCACCACCACATCGAACTCTCCAGGGTGCTCGGCAGTGGTGCGGGCACGCATGAACACGGTATCAGGGGCAAATGGCCCGCTGGCCAGAATGCCTTCGGCCTTGGCCGCGGCAATGGCGGGCGCAATCTGCTCGATTTCTTCGCTCCCGAAGAGCCCACCCTCGCCGGCATGAGGGTTCAGGCCGGCAACGCCCAGCAGGGGCGGGCGGCCCAATATCAACCCAAGCGCGGCATGGGTGATGCGCAAAGTTTCGAGCACGGCGTCAAAACGCACGGCCTCAATCGCCTCGCGCAGCGAGACATGAATACTGACCAGCACCGTGCGCAGTTCGGGGCTGGCCAGCATCATGCGCACGGGCAGCTCGGCGATGGTCTTGCCCGTGAAACTGGCCGCACGGGCCTGCAACATTTCGGTGTGGCCGGGGAAATTTGCAAAGGGGCCGCCGGCGGCCGCCAATGCCTCTTTGTTGATAGGTGCGGTGACCATGCCCCGCGCCAGGCCTGACAACACGGCACCGGCCGCAGCCAGAATGCATTCGCCTGCGGCGCGTCCCGAATCGGCGCTGATTTGCCCGTAGGTGGGCGGCGCCGGCAAATTGCCGGCAGGCCAAACGCCGATACATCGTGGCGGTAGGGCGTATGCGTCGCCGGGATGGGTCAATTCAGCCACGGAAAGCGGCAGCTGGCCGGGGCGAACAGTTGCTACCAGGGCGGCGGCACGGCGCAGCACCGCCACATCGCCCACCACCACACAGCCGGCGGTGTCTGATGGCGCATCGGCGAAGGCCTTGGCAATGATTTCGGGGCCGATGCCGGCGGCATCGCCCATGGTGATGAGAAAAGGCACAACATTGGACATGGGTCAGGCCGGGTTATCGATGTCGATGAACTGATGGCCGAGGCTCAGCTGCTTCGCCACGTGCGAAGCGACAGCCGGCGCGCCGTAGCGCTCCGACGCATGGTGGCCGCAGGCGATGAAAGTCACGCCCATCTCCCGGGCCAGATGCGCTTGAGGCTCCGAGATTTCGCCGGTGATAAAGGCCTGGGCGCCGGCGGCCACCGCCGCCTCAAAGTAGCCTTGCGCACCACCGCTGCACCAGGCAATCCGGCGCAAGGGCTGGCCCGCTGCGGACGCAGCTTCGACGCACACCACCTGGCGACCCAAGGCCGCTGACACATGTTCGGCCAGACCGGCAGCGCTGCCGAATGCCGCGCCGTCTGTACGCTGACCCAGAAAGCCCAAAGCGTTATCGCCGAAACGCCCGGCTTCTCCTGCAACAACTGACAGGCCAAGAACGCGGCCGAGTTGGGCGTTGTTACCCAGCTCCGGGTGCGCATCCAGGGGCAAGTGATAAGCGTAGAGATTGATGTCATGCGCCAGCAGCAAGGCCAGGCGCTGCTTCATCCAGCCGGTGACGCGGCCGTCTTGACCGCGCCAAAACAAGCCATGGTGCACAAAAATAGCGTCGGCCTTGCAAGCCACAGCCGCCTCGATCAGCGCCAGGCTGGCCGTCACGCCCGAGACAATGCTCTTGATACGCGCACGGCCTTCGACTTGCAAACCGTTGGGGCCGAAATCCTTGAAACGCTCGGGCTGCAGCAAGGTGTCAAAAGTGCGCAGCAATTCGCTGCGCGAAACACCGCCGGAAGGCTTCATCGGTTCATTCATGCGGCAGTCCTTCGTAGATTGGCCTGGGCTGATTATCGGGGGATCGCTCAGGCGCCGCGCGATCGGTGAGAATGAAGACTCTGGCGATACGGGCACTAAACCTTGCCGCCTTTTCATAACGGGCTTCATCATCATGCGCAAATATTGGCTGTTGTTTTCTCAAGTTGTCACCGTGCTGCTGGCAGTTTATTTTGTGCTTGTCAGCCTCAAGCCCCAGTGGTTAGCCCGCCCCGGCGAAGCCGCCGTAGCGGTCTTCGAGGCGCCGGCCGACAACAACAAGCAGGCGGCGGGCGGTGGGCCCGGCAGCTTGCGGGCAGCCGCCAAAGCAGCTTCGGGGGCGGTGGTCAGCATCAACGCCAGCAAGGTCGCCGCACGCACCCAGAGCAAAGAAGACCCCTGGTTTCGTTATTTCTTTGGCGACCAGTCTCGCACCGAGCCGCAAGTCGGCCTGGGCAGCGGCGTCATCGTCAGCCCCAGCGGCTACATACTCACCAACAACCACGTGATAGTCGGCGCTGACGACATTGAAGTCATCTTGAATGACTCGCGCAAGGCCCGCGCTAAAGTCATCGGCACTGACCCGGAAACCGACCTGGCGATTTTGAAGATCGAGTTGGACGCGCTGCCGGTGATCGTGCTGGGCAGCTCAGAGTCTCTGGAAATCGGCGACCAGGTGCTGGCCATTGGCAACCCTTTCGGCGTCGGTCAGACCGTCACCAGTGGCATTGTCAGCGCCCTGGGCCGCAACCAGTTGGGCATCAATGTGTTTGAAAACTTTATTCAAACCGACGCCGCCATCAACCCGGGCAATTCCGGCGGCGCATTGGTCGACACGCAGGGACGTTTGCTAGGCATCAACACAGCCATTTTCTCCCGCTCAGGCGGCTCCATGGGGATCGGCTTTGCCATTCCGGTTTCGACGGCCAGGCAGGTGCTCGACAGCATCCTCAAGGATGGTCAGGTCACTCGCGGCTGGATCGGCGTCGAGCCCCAGGATTTGACGGGCGAAATGATCAAGACCTTCAACCTGTCCGCCAAAAGCGGGGTGATCATCACCGGCGTGCTGCAAAACGGTCCGGCCGCTGCAGCCGGCATCCGCCCGGGTGACGTCGTTGTTGCGGTGGGCAGTGTGCAGGTGCGCACTGTGTCTGAATTGCTCAGTGCCGTGGCCGCACTCAAACCCGGCGTCAGCGAGAACTTCAAGCTACAGCGACAAAACGAGGTGCTGGCCTTGGCGGTCACGCCGGGTAAACGCCAGCGCCCTGCGATGCCACGTTAAGAAGAAAAGGCTTGGGGCCGCATGGCCGTGCCACGCTCAGGGTTGAACAGTGCTGTCTTCAGCTGCAGGCTCGGGCGCCTTGGTGTGCTTGACAAAGACCTGGGCGGCCACAATGCCGACTTCGTAAAGGCCGCCCACCACGCCCAACAACATGAGCATAGAGCCGGCATCGGGTGGCGTCACAAGCGCCGTACCGACTGCAGCAAGTACCCAGAAGTAGCCCCGGTACTCGCGCAGCTGTGCCACGGTCAAAATGCCCATGCGGACCAGCAAAATGACTGCAATAGGCACTTCAAAAGCAAGTCCGAAAGCTAAAAACATACCGATCACAAAGTTGAGGTATTCCTCAATGTCTGGCGCGGCAGTGATGGACTTGGGGGCAAAACTCTGGATAAAACCAAAAACCTGGCCAAACACAAAGTAGTAGCAAAAAGCCACGCCAAAGAAAAATAGCAGCGTGCTGGAGATCACCAGCGGCAACACCAATTTTTTTTCATGGCTGTAGAGGCCAGGCGCCACAAAAGCCCAGACCTGATAGAGCACCACGGGCAGTGCGATCATGAAGGCGGCCATGAACAAGATCTTGATGGGCACGATGAAAGGCGATATGACGTTGGTGGCGATCAGCGTTGCACCTTTTGGCAAGGTAGCAATCAGGGGCGCCGCCATCAGGTCATACAAAGCGCCCGGGCCGGGGAACATCGCCAGTACAGCCGCGGCAACGCCGATGGCAATCACCGCCTTGATCATCCGGTCGCGCAGCTCCATCAGGTGCTGCACAAAAGGTTGCTCTGAGCCTGCGAGTTCGTCCGGCTTGTCTTTGGGGGCGTCGCTCATGGAAAAATCAGATCCCGCTCAAAGAGGACGGCTGGCGCTGGATTTGGGCCGGTAACGCGCAACCCGCGCCGCGCCAGACAATGCCTTGGTGCGAACGCCAGAGCGTGACTTGAACCACTGCGGCGTAGCACCTTGCTTGAGTCGCCAGTTTTTACCCGGGTGTTTATATTCTGGAAAGCTGATCATGCCGGTTGCTTCCGTGCTGCTGACATCAGCGGCCAGCGAGGTGGTTTCGGCCCAGGTCTTTTCAAAATCACTGGCGCTGGTCTGCACCGAACTTTCAACATCACGGGCAGCGCTCTCCATGCTTTCTTTCATCTTTTTGAGCTCATCGAGCTCCATCGAACGATTGACCTCATTTTTAACGTCTGCCACGTAGCGTTGGGCCTTGCCCAGCAAAGCACCCACAGTGCGCGCCAAACGCGGCAATTTTTCAGGCCCGATGACGATCAAGGCCACAGCGCCAATCAGCGCAATTTTGGAGATACCTAGATCGATCACGTCAGTCCACGGCAGCGCTCAAAGCGGCTCGCTTCGGGTGGCTCAAGAGGTTCAATGAAAAGCCTGATCAGCTTTTTTGACGCGCTTGCACGTCAATGGTGTTTTGGTCAGCCACTGGTGCGGCGGTCGCTGCGGCCGGGGCAGTGACTTGTGCAGTGGTGGTGGCGGTTGCAGCGTCGTCAGCGGCCGGCGCCTGACCGCCTTCTTTCATGCCGTCCTTGAAGCCCTTGACCGCACCGCCGAGGTCGCCTCCGATGTTTTTGAGTTTCTTGGTGCCGAACACCATGACCACGATCAACAGGACGATCAGCCAATGCCAAATGGAAAATGAACCCATGTTTCGCTCCTAAGCTTTGATGCCGGCAAAAAAGCCGGATTGTGTGTGAATGAGGGTGATTCTAAGGCGCTTGTACGCCGCCACGCCGGCTAGCGGGTCTTTGTCAGGCCAGCGGCCCTAAAAACCGGGCGTGATGGCCTTGTGGCCGGCGGTTTTAACCGCGCAGCCAAGGCCGCGGACCGCCCA
Source organism: Comamonadaceae bacterium (assembly GCA_947466165.1). Lineage (GTDB taxonomy): Bacteria > Pseudomonadota > Gammaproteobacteria > Burkholderiales > Burkholderiaceae_C > Polaromonas. Next base: position 6,828 of record CANIDW010000057.1, read on the forward strand.
TGACGTGGAAATGCAGGTGATGCACCTCCTGGCCACCCTCGACCCCGGTGTTGGTCACGACCCGAAAGCCGCCTTCCGGGTAGGGCCGGCAACCCTGCTCCAGCGCCAGCCTGGGCGCCAGGGCCATCATCCGCCCTATCAGTGCCTCGTGCTCAGGGCCAACTTGGGCCATCGAGTTGATGTGCATCTTGGGAATCATCAAAAAATGCACGGGTGCCCAAGGATTGATGTCGTGAAAAGCCAGTATCTGCTCGTCTTCATAAACCTTGCGACTTGGAATCTGACCGGCTGCGATCTTGCAAAAAAGGCAGCTTGCAACAGCGCTACCGGCTGAAATGACGGGGGCATTTTTGTCGTTCATGCGCTCTCCTGCATGGGGGTAGGGGTCTGAGTCTGGGGCCAACGCTGGTCGTTAAAGCGCAACCAGCCCTTGAGGCAGCGGTACAAATACCACAGCCAAACCAGGGCATAAGCCAGTGCCCCGGGCAAGAAAAACACCAGCCACAAAGGCGACAACAGCACCAGCCAAAGCAGCGTCCACCAGAAGGTGGCGATCATGTAGCGGTGATGCGCCAGATACATGGGCTCGCTTTCATAGGCACGACGCAGGTAATTGATGATCAAGGCAACCAGAGCAAAAACCCCCGCACTGAACCAGGCCAAGGTGTGCAGGCCGTACAAAATATGCACGACCAGGCGGTCATTGCCGGTTTTGCCAGCGCTGTCTTTCAAATCGAAGTCGCCCATGGCCGGCACCTGCGTATTATTTTTCTGCCGCTGCGCGCAACTGGGCCTTGCGCAAGGCTTTTTCTTCGATGCCGCTGGTGCCTTCGCGGCGCTCCAGCTCGGCAATCACGTCAGCCGGCTGCAAACCGTAATAGGCCAAGGCAATCAGGCTGTGAAACCATAAATCGGCCACCTCACCCACCAGCTTGCCCTTTAACTCGGGTGTCGCGCCGCCACGGTCAATGTCTTTGGCCGCCATCACCGTTTCAGTGGCTTCTTCACCGATTTTTTTGAGAAAGGCGTCCGGCCCCTGGTCCAGCAAGCGGGCCACATAACTTTTGCCCGGGTCGCCGCCGTGGGCCACTTTCCGGCTTTCAATCACGAGCGCCAGGCGCGCCAGAGAGTCGTTGCTTGTGGTGGTCATTTTTTATAGATGGTTTGCGGGTCTTTGAGCACGGGCTCGGCCACACGCCATTGCCCGTTTTCATACCGGTGGAAAAAACAACTGTGCCGCCCCGTGTGGCAGGCAATGGCGGGACCGCTCTCCTGACCGAGCTGACTCACCTTGAGCAAGA
>CANIDW010000058.1 GCA_947466165.1 Comamonadaceae bacterium
CCTCAGCGGATTTGTCGAAACACTGCAAACACTGTCCATTGAAGAGCCCGAGCGCAATGTCTACCTCGGCTTGATGAGTCAGCAAGCTCTGCGTATGCAAAGTTTAGTGAGCGATTTGCTAACGCTGTCGCGTCTAGAAGGCAGTCCGGCGCCCGGCCAGGGCGAATGGTTAGATTGTCAGGACTTACTCTCCCAAGCCCTGCAAGAGGCCAAGGGCTTGTCGCAAGTGATCTCCAACCCTCCGCATGACATCAGGAGCATTGAAGGCCCAAGCTTGCTGGTGGCAGGTGCGAAATCAGAGCTTCTGAGCGCCTTGTCTAACCTGTTGAGCAATGCAGTTCGTTACACACCCGATGGTGGTCTGATCAGTGCTGGATGGCGACTCAAGGATGGCAGCGCTGAATTTTTTGTTGAAGACAGCGGGCCGGGTATTGCGGCAGAGCATCTACCTCGCCTGACAGAACGTTTTTACCGCGTCGACCGCAGCCGGTCGCGCGAAACCGGTGGTACGGGTCTGGGGCTGGCCATCGTGAAACACGTGGTCCAGCGTCATGGGGGACAACTTGAAATTCAAAGTACGCTGGGTAAGGGCTCATGTTTTTCACTCTTGCTACCGTCGTCCAGAGTCCGCACAGAAAGTACAGACACAGTCACATTAGCAACTACAGACCTTAGTGCCGTTTAAGCGCTGCCCTGTAACCCTTGAATGGCAGTGCACCAGGCAAATAGTGCTGGCCGCAAAAATGCTGACATCACTCAGGCTCCACTGAAAGAGGAGACCACGTATCACGATGAGCTAGACGACCTTGCCGGCACCAGATGAGCCTGAAATAATTTGCCTGCCGCTGCCCAGCTGAAATCCATGGCTCTCTCTCGTGCTTGCCAGCGTGGAACCTGGAGTGCGTCCGCAAATGCCTGCTTCAAGTCTTCATGCAGCACACCGCCTTTGGCACCCTCAGAGGCGTTAAGTACTTCCAGCGGACCATCCACCGGGTAAGCCGCGACTGGCGTGCCGCAAGCCATGGCTTCTAGCATCACCAGGCCAAAGGTTTCCGATCGGCTTGGAAAAACAAACACATCGGCTGCGGCGTAAACCATGGCGAGTTCATCACGGGGCAGCAAACCCAGCCAACGTACGCCCGGGTAACGCGACTTCAGAGATTCTTCTAAGGGACCCACACCGCAAACCACTTTGGTGCCTGGCGTATCCATCTCAAGAAAGGCTTTGATGTTTTTTTCGTATGAAACACGGCCGACAAAAAGTGAGACTGGTCGCTCAATTTTGTCTAAGGGCGGATAGATTCTGGCGCTGCCATGAAAGCGGAACAAATCGGTGTCTACACCGTGCGTCCATCCCCGCAAATTTTTAAATCCGCGAGCACGAAGCATTTCCAGAACACCTTGGGTAGGAACCATGATGCCGGCTGAATATTTATGAAAATACCTGAACAAGGCATAACCTAGCCACAAGGGAACGCGCAAGGCTGAGTTCAAGATTTCAGGAAACTTGGTGTGAAAAGCGGTGGTGAATTGCAGTTTGTTTCGCCGGCAATAGCCACGCGCCGCCCAGCCCAATGGGCCCTCGGTGGCCACATGGATGGCATCAGGCACAAAATCATCAAGTTGCCGGCTGAGCAGCTCACGCGGCCGCTGCGCCAAGTCAATGCCCGCATAGCCCGGACAGGGTTTGGTCTTGAATTGCCCGGGATGAATCACCAGGACTTGATGCTGGCGCGACTCCAGGTCCCGCACCAGCTCCAGCAGGGTCGTCACCACGCCGTTGACTTGCGGCAACCATGCATCGGTCACCAACGCAATTTTCATGAGGCTACAGGCGATGTGATGACCGATTCAGGCTGCGAAGTTTTTTGCGCCTCATGGGAAGGTTCCCAATGCAAAATTTCCAGACGCCCGTCATAGTGCTCGACCAGTGCTGTCCGACTTTCTACCCAATCGCCGTCATTGCAATACAAGACCCCATTGATCATGCGCATTTCTGCACGATGGATATGGCCGCATAAAACGCCGTCATGCCCGCGCTTTTTAGCCTCGTTGGCAACAGCCACTTCAAAGTCAGTCACGTAATTCAGCGCTGTTTTGACTTTTTGCTTGAGAAAAGCCGACAGAGACCAGTAAGGCAGACCCAAACGGCCCCTCAGAGAATTGAGGTGTCGGTTCATGCGCAAGGTCAGTTCATACAGGTTGTCGCCCAGATAAGCCAACCATTTGGCACACTGCACCACTGCATCAAAGTAGTCGCCATGAATAATCCACAGGCTGCGGCCATCAGCCGTCACATGCACAGCCTCTTGCACCACTTCGATACCGCCAAAATGATGCCCGACAAAGTCACGCGCAAATTCATCATGGTTACCGGGCACGTAAATCACGCGGCAGCCTTTGCGAACGCGGCGCAAGAGCTTTTGGACCACGTCGTTGTGCGCCTGTGGCCAGTACCATCTGCGGCGCAACTGCCAGCCGTCAACGATATCGCCTACCAGGTACAGCGTGTCACAGGGATGCGTGCGTAAAAAATCCAACAAGGCCAGCGCCTGGCAACCTGGCGTTCCCAAGTGAATGTCAGAAATAAAAATGGTGCGAAATCGCTGACCTTTTTCATCGTCATCACCCTCCGGCGTCCCCAGGACGCCGGCGCCGCCTAGTACATCAAACTGCGGACGCATGGAATGTAGCTAAGTTGTTCAAGGCTTGCTCTTTCTGTTGAGTTTTTTCTCAGAGATTCACCAGGTAAACATCATCATCTTTACCTGCAGAAATAATACCGATTGGCTATGTCATTGAAAAGTCTGTTCAATGACTTATTGATGACGTGATCCCCATGAAAAAAGCCGCTGTACCTTTCGGAGCAGCGGCTTTTTTACCAAGGTAGCAGATTAAACGCCGATCAGTCCACCGTCATTGCGCGTGATCACAAGAGTCGCTGAGCGGGGGCGACCGACCGGACCATAGCCGACATTACCTGGCCAGGTGCTCTCCAGCGTGTATTGCGCTGCATTGCCGAGAGCCGGTGTGTTCTCACCCGGGTGCTGGATGTTGACAAACAGTGTCTTGCCATCTTCAGTCTCAGTGATACCTGTGACTTCTGAACCTTTGGGGGCCACCAGAAAGCGGCGCAGACGGGCTTCGCCCAGAGCAGCACCGATGAAGGTGTCCTGCTTGCCTGTGACTTGGGCACCGCTGACGGTCATCGCATTGTTGACAGTGACCTTGCCGCCATCACCCACTTGACCGGGCACAGCCGCCAGCAGCATGCAATTGGTCTCATCGGTCATGGCGCCGTCGTCGGTCTGAATCCAGCAAATGCCTGTTGCCTTGCTAAACCACAAACCATCGGGCGAGGAGAATGCATTTTTAGCCGTCAAGCCGGACAAATTGGCATCACCGGCATCTTCTTCGGCGCCGAACACAAAAATATCCCAGGCAAAACCCATGGCTGTGGCGCTTTGGCCGTCTTCTTTGAAGCGGATGATATGGCCATTCGGGTTGCCAGCGCTCTTTTTGCCGTCCAAGTCCATGTAAGCACGCGGGTTGGCTGCATTGACCTTGGTCGGTGTGCGGTTGCTGGCATTGTTATTGGTCAGGGCGAAATAGATCTCGCCATTTTGATTATTGACTGCACCCCACTCAGGGCGGTCCATCGGGGTGGCGCCCAGCGCATCAGACGCGTGACGCGCATTGATCAGCACGTCAGCCTGGTTGGCAAAGCGGTAAGCCGTGTAGTTGGCGATACGCGGATCGGCGATCGTCAGTTCAAGCCACTGGCCTTTGCCATCAGCATTGAACTTGGCAACGTAGAGCTTGCCTTCTGACAAATACTTGTCGCCGGCAGCCATGCCGCCGCCAATGTCTTTGGCATCCCAATTGGCAGCCGAGACAAATTTATAGATGTAATCATTGCGGGAATCGTCGCCCATGTAAAAGGCCAGCGGAGCGCCTTGTTTAGGCAGACCGCAAACAGCTGCCTCGTGTGCAAAGCGACCCATGGCAACGCGTTTGGCGGGCACTGAATTGGGTGCCAGAGGATCAATTTCCAGGTTAAACCCAAAAGTATTGGGCTCATTGCGGAAGTCTTCAGCCGCTGAGTTGCCGGCGGCAGCAATGTTCCAGCGGGCGAAGCGGTTGTCGCTGGCCGACACGGTGTGCCAACCCTGGCTGCGCTCAGTTTTGATGGCGCTGGTCAGGGCGGCGCTGGCGACACCATAGCGCTTGCGTGAAGCCACGGCCTTGTCATCACCTGGGTTGCTGCCCACGGGAAGCTGCCAATACATGGCCCAATTTTCTTCGCATGCCAGGTAGGTGCCCCATGGCGTTTTGCCGTGACCGCAATTGTTGATTGTGCCGCGGCTGGTGGCGCCGCTGGTGTCATAGCGGGTGCTCATCATGGCGCGAATATCCGCCATGTGGGTGGCCGGGCCAGTGATGCGCACAGGCGTCTGCGGTGTCACACGGCGGTTCAAGGGTGAGTCGAGCTTGTAGCTCCAGCCGGAGGCGGTCTTGCTGAGCTCGACCACCGAGACGCCATGCAGATTGATTTCTTTGAGAACTTCCAGCTCAGGGCGAGTGCCCAGGTCCCACTGGCCGAACTGGTCAAATTTGCGACCGGAAACGCCGTTCGAGGTTTGACCTTGGGGATGCAGGAAATGTGCCTCAGCCGAGCTTTCATGGTTCATGCTCAAAACAGCGCGGCCCGTGTCTTTGTCAGAATACTTACCGGCAGCGTCAATGTAATAAATGTCCATGCCGTCATGCTGGTCACCAATGCGGGCAGACCAGTCGTCTGTCTCAGTGCCCTGGTTGGAAAAGGCTGCAACACTGCGGTTGAGCGGATCACCACTGGCATGCAAGACCTTGTAACTGTAACCAGGCGGCAAAATAACACTGTCGATCAGGCTCTTGTCGATAGATGGAAAGCCCAGCGAGGTGGTCTTGGCAGCACCTGTTTGGCCCATGCTGGCGCAACCGGGCAGCATGGCCAGGGTTGACAGTGCGGCCAAACCGAAACCACCTTGGATCATGCGGCGGCGCGATGGATTCTCAAGCGCTTTTCCGAGCACACTTTGAAAGTGCTCATTGTTCGATGGGTTGCAGTTGTCGTCGTCGAATTTGTGTGACATTAAAAAACTCCAGAGGATAAAAAATTAGCGATGAAAATCCGGCTCATTGGTAACTGACTTTTGAGCGCCTAGGCATTGAAACGGAGTCGTATGACAATGTGATGTCACTCAAGTGGAGTCAAGTTTTTGTCACACAACTGACACATCAGAGGTTAAAAATTGAAACCTTTCATCCAGCATCCTAGGCAGAAATATTTATGAGAGTCGGCATCAACGGCATGGGCCGTATCGGGCGGCTGGCACTGCGGGCCGCCATGGGTGCAGCCCACAGACCTGCGGATGACCCCCGCCAAGCCAACCGACTGGATGTGGTCCACCTCAATGAACTCAAAGGCGGTGCAGCTGCCACAGCCCACTTGCTCGCCTTTGACAGCATTCAAGGTCAATGGCGTGACGCTATCAGCGCAGAAGAAGAGCACGTAATTCGCATCAACCAGCAAACGCTGACTTTCAGCACGCATGCTGCGCCAGCTGACATTCCCTGGGGCGACTTGGGGGTAGAACTGGTACTGGAGTGCACCGGTAAATTTCTCACCCCTGAGACGCTGCAAGGCCATTTTGACCGTGGCGCCAAACGCGTGATCGTGGCGGCACCGGTGAAAGTTGGCAATGTCCTTAATGTGGTGGTGGGCGTCAACCATGAACGCTACAACCCGGCCAGCGACCGTATCGTGACCGCCGCATCCTGCACCACCAATTGCCTGGCGCCTGTGGTCAAAGTGATTCAGGAAAATCTAGGCATACGTCACGGCCAGATCACCACCATCCACAACCCGACCAACACCAACCTCGTGGTGGATGCTCCGCACAAAGACTTGCGCCGTGCCCGTAGCGCCATGCTGAGCCTGGCACCAACCACCACCGGCAGCGCTACCGCAATTGCCTTGATCTACCCGGAGCTCAAGGGCAAACTCAATGGCCATGCCGTGCGGGCGCCTGTGCTCAATGCCTCATTGACAGATTGCGTGTTCGAGCTCCAGCGCCCCACCACGGCTGAAGAAGTCAATGCGCTCTTTGCGGCCGCCGCCCGCGGTCCTCTGGCGGGTATTCTGGGCTACGAAGAACGCCCGCTTGTCAGCGCAGACTATGCCGGCGACACACGCAGCTCTATCGTTGATGCCTTGTCGACCATGGTGACTGACGGCACGCTGCTCAAGGTCTACGCCTGGTATGACAATGAAATGGGCTACGCCTGCCGCATGGTGGACCTGGCCTGCCACATGCAAAACACAGGCATCTGAAGCCGATGTCAGACACTTTGCTGGCGCAAATGAGCGAGCGCAAAGCCGCTGTTCGCGACTACGCCATCGTCACTGCCGCCTACTGGGGCTTCACACTGACAGACGGTGCGCTGCGCATGATGGTGCTGCTGCATTTTTACCGGCTGGGCTACTCATCGTTCTCGCTGGCTTTGCTGTTCTTGCTGTACGAGGCAGCCGGCGTTCTGGCCAACCTGATAGGTGGCTGGCTGGCCACACGCTACGGCATTGCCCGCATGCTGGCCGTTGGAATGAGCTTGCAGATCATCGGTTTTTTACTGCTCTCTCTGCTTCAACCCGAATGGACTGCAGCCTTGTCCGTGACGTGGGTGGTGATCGCGCAAGGTATCTGCGGCGTTGCCAAAGATCTCACCAAGACTGCCAGCAAATCGGCCATCAAAATCACTGCAGACAGGGCACAGAATCAAGGTAGCGGTCAACTTTTCAAGTGGGTGGCCTGGTTCACCGGCAGCAAAAATGCGATGAAAGGTGTGGGGTTTTTCCTGGGCGGCTTGCTGCTGGACCAGTTGGGATTTGGTCCGGCTTTGTGGGTCATGGCCGCCCTGCTGGGCGTGGTACTGGCGGGCGTGCTGATGTTTGTGCCGCGCCTGATGGGCAAACGAGATGCCTCGAAAACAGCCAAAGAATTTTTGGCTAAAAACCGGGGCATCAACCTGCTGGCGCTGGCGCGTGTGGTGCTGTTTGGCGCACGCGACGTTTGGTTTGTAGTGGGCGTGCCTGTGTTTTTGTATGCCTCCGGGTGGACCTTCACCATGGTGGGCGGCTTTTTAGCGCTCTGGACCATTGGCTACGGCCTGGTGCAAGCCTTGGCACCGCAGATCGTGCGCCGCAGTGACGACGGCCTGAGCCGCGAGGTGCCGGCAGCACGCTGGTGGTCTGCCGCACTGGCTGCAATCACTGTCACTCTGGCGGTGGCGGTGGGCCTGCACGCACCGCAACTGCAATGGGTGGTGGTTTTCGGCCTGGTGCTCTTTGGCATTGCCTTTGCAGTCAATTCATCTGTCCACTCTTACCTGGTGCTGGCCTATGCCGGCAGTGAAAAAGCGGCTGAAGACGTCGGTTTTTATTACGCCGCCAACGCCTTGGGCCGCTTTGGCGGAACACTGCTGTCCGGCTTGCTCTACCAGTGGGGCGGCCTGCTCTGGGCGCTGATCGCCTCAGCCATGATGATGACGGCCTGCTGGCTGGTGACATTGGCGCTGCCAGTGGTTCGGCCTAAGACATGAACTCCCGCACGCAAAGCCGGCCTGAAGAATTAGCCAATAGCTTGAGCCACGGCGCGGCACTGTTGGGTGCCTTGGCAGCAGTACCGTTTTTGCTGGGTGCAGCCAATCCATCCGGTGAAGCTCCGCGCACAGGCTCTCTCATCTTTGCACTGACGATGGTTTTGCTGTACTTCACCTCCACGGTTTACCATGCGCTGCCCGAGGGGCGGGGTAAAAATTTCTTTCTCAAACTTGACCACGGCGCCATCTTTTTTTTCATCGCCGGCAGTTACACACCCTTTGCACTGGCCAACACGATCGCCACGCCGGATTGGATAACGCTGGGGCTGGTCTGGCTGACCGCTTTGTTGGGTGCTGCATTGAAAATAAGCAACAAAATGTCATCGCCCTGGCTGTCCACCAGCCTTTACCTGGTGATGGGTTGGCTGGTACTGGTAGCAGCTTTGCCCGTGGTGCG
>CANIDW010000059.1 GCA_947466165.1 Comamonadaceae bacterium
TCATACAGCGCGTCATACAAAGGGCGCAGGTAGGGGTCAATTTTTTGGTTCATGTCACCCGGCAAAAAGCCCAGGCGCTCACCGGCTTCTACCGCCGGGCGCGTCAGCACAATGCGCTGCACCGCGCTGCGCTCCAGCGCATCCACCGCGCAGGCCACCGCCAGATAGGTTTTGCCCGTGCCGGCCGGGCCAATGCCAAAGGTGATGTCGTGCGCGGCAATGTTCTCCAGGTACTGGCCCTGGTTGTGGGTGCGCGCGCGCAGGTCGGCGCGGCGCGTGGCCAGCACCGCTGCGCCGTCGGGCGCACGGCGCAGCGCGGTGTCGCCGGCCATCATCAGCTGCACCTGCTCCTCAGGAATGGGCCGGCTGGCCATTTCATACAGCGCCTGCAGTACCTCGAGCGCCTGCTCGGCCCGCGCCTTGGGCCCGTCGATCTTGAACTGCTCAAAGCGGTGCGCAATCTTCACCTGCAAGCCCACCTCAATGCTGCGGATGTGCGCGTCCATCGGCCCGCACAGGTGGCCCATACGGGTGTTGTTCGGCGGTGTGAAAGTGTGGCGAAGAATCAAAAGCGCTGTCCTGGGTGTGGGGCTTGTTGAGATGTGATTGTCGGTGCTTATCGGCAGGATAGGAGCGGGGATGGATTCCGGCCCCCGATCAGGTCGTGGTCAGGCGCTGCGCAGGAATGACGGGGTTGGTGGGAATGACGGACTTGTATTCGTCATCCTCGCGAATGCGGGGATCCATCCCCTCACGGCCGCACTGCTAAGATTTGCCAATGATCGGACGCATCACTGGCCTGCTGGCCGAAAAAAATCCGCCCGAGTTGCTGGTGGACTGCCACGGCGTGGGCTACGAGTTGCTGGTGCCCATGAGCACCTTTTACAACCTGCCTGCGCTGGGCGAAAAGGTCAGCTTGCTCACGCATTTTGTGGTGCGTGAAGACGCGCAAATCCTCTTTGGTTTTGCCACCGCCAGCGAGCGTGGGGCCTTCAGGCAGCTCATCAAGATTTCCGGCGTGGGCCCGCGCACTGCGCTCAGCGTGCTCAGCGGCATGAGTGTGGACGAGCTTTCGCGCGCTGTCAGTGCGCAAGAGGCCGGCTGCATCATCAAGGTGCCCGGCATCGGCAAAAAAACCGCCGAGCGCCTGCTGCTAGAGCTCAAGGGCAAACTGGGCGCTGACCTGGGCGCGCCCCTGAGCAGCGTCAGCGACAACCCCTCAGACATCTTGCAGGCCCTGGTGGCGCTGGGTTACAGCGACCGCGACGCCGCGCTCGCCCTCAAAGCCCTGCCCGCCGATGTCGGCGTGAGTGAGGGCATCAAGCTCGCGCTCAAGGCGCTGACCAAGTAGCCGGTTGCGATTTGGATAGCCGGCGGATATACTTAGAAAATGAAAACCGCCGTATTGACGATCTCCCCTTGGGGTAACAGCCATGCCATTCGCATCAGCCGCGAGCTGATGCAGGCCATGGACATCACGCCTGACACATCCTTAGAAGCCACTGTTCTTTCCAAGGGGTGTTTGGAGCTGCGCGCCGCCAAGCAGCGCCCTGGCTTGGCAGAAAAATTAGCCGCGTTTGACCCGCACCTACACGGCGGAGAACTGATGCAAGATGCCCCGCAAGGCGCCGAGTTTGGTCACCCAGCGTGAGCCGGTCCAAAGCTTGGGTGCCTGACCGGCAAGAAATCATCTGGGTTAATTTCAACCCCCAGGTGGGGCGGGAGATGCGCGACCTGCACCCCATGCTGGTGCTGTCGCCCAAAGTCTTCAATGACAAGACGTCCATCGTGATTGGCTTTCCGATGTCCACGGCGGCTTACAACGCAACCAATCCCTTTGCCATTGATAACAGCCGTTCCGCCAAAGAACCCAGCTACATCATTTGCAACCAACCCAAGAGCTTTGACTGGCGCCAGCGCCAAGCCAGTCAGCACCCCTGGAAACGCGTCAGTGACGGCGCATTTCAGGCGGCCTGTCTGGGGCTTAACGACATCATTGAATTGCTGAGCCCATGAGCATCCAGACCGACGACTTCGACATGTCCGCTGTGCCGCCCCAGCGGGTGATGTCGGCCCAGCCCGCTTCACCACGCGAAGAAGCCATCGAGCGCGCCCTGCGCCCCAAGCTGTTTGACGACTACGTGGGCCAGACCAAGGTGCGCGACCAGTTGGAGATTTTCATTGGTGCCGCCAAAAAACGCGGCGAAGCGCTGGACCATGTGCTGCTCTTCGGCCCGCCCGGCCTGGGCAAAACCACGCTGAGCCACATCATTGCGCAAGAGCTGGGCGTCAACCTGCGTCAGACCAGCGGCCCCGTGCTTGAAAAGCCCAAAGACCTGGCGGCGTTGCTGACCAACCTCGAAAAAAACGATGTGCTCTTCATTGACGAGATTCACCGCCTGAGCCCGGTGGTCGAAGAGATTTTGTACCCCGCGCTGGAGGACTACCAGATCGACATCATGATCGGCGAAGGCCCGGCCGCGCGCAGCATCAAGCTCGATTTGCAGCCCTTCACCCTGGTGGGCGCCACCACCCGCGCCGGCATGCTGACCAACCCGCTGCGTGACCGCTTCGGCATCGTCGCCCGGCTGGAGTTTTACAGCCCCGAAGAGCTGGCCCGCATCGTCAAGCGCAGCGCCGGCCTGCTCAAGGCACCCATGGACGAAGCCGGCGGCATCGAGATCGCCAAGCGCTCACGCGGCACACCGCGCATTGCCAACCGCCTGCTGCGCCGCGTGCGCGACTTCGCCGACGTCAAGGGCAGCGGCGTCATCACGCTGGACATTGCCCACCAGGCCCTGGCCATGCTCGACGTGGACCCGCGCGGTTTTGACGTGATGGACCGCAAACTGCTTGAGGCGGTTATCCACCGCTTCGACGGCGGCCCGGTCGGCCTGGACAACATCGCCGCCAGCATCGGCGAAGAGCCCGGCACCATCGAAGACGTGATCGAGCCCTACCTCATCCAGCAAGGCTACCTGCAACGCACCCCGCGCGGCCGCATCGCCACACTCGCAGCTTTCCGCCACCTGGGCGTCACGCCGCCGGCTGGACGGCCGGACAGCGGCTCAGACCTCTTTGCTCAAAGCTAGCCGTCCAAGCCAGGTCATTACTGCGCCGTACGCGTCATTCCTGCAAAGAGCCTGCCCTCGACGTGATCAGGGGCAGGAATCCATCCCCGCGTCAGGTAGACGACTCGTCCAGCGTGCCTTCGCTCAGGTGCTGTACATCGGCCCAGCCCACCAATGAAAAGCCTTCCGGGGACCACAGCAGGCGGTTGATGGCGGTGTTGCCCAGGGCCCAGGTGCGGGCGGCTTGCAGGTCCAGGCGGGTGGCGGCGCGGTACAAAATGTCCATCACGCCGCCATGCGCAAACAGGGCGATCTGCTCACCCGGGTGCTGCGCGGCCAGACGGGCGGCCACGTTCAGCACGCGTGCTTCAAGCATCAACAGTGACTCACCGCCGGCCGGTGTGAACGTCGGGTCACGCTGGCGCCAGCGCTGGGCCTGCTCGGGCAGCTCTTTCTCTATCTCGGCAAAGGTGCGCCCTTCAAACTCGCCAAAACTGCGTTCGCGCAAACCCGGCTCGGGCTGCACGGGCACGCCGGTGTGGCGGCTGACGGCCAAAGCGGTGTCATGCGCACGCGACAAATCACTGGCGTAAATGGCGGCCATCGGCTCGTCCATGAGCGCCAACCCCAGTCGTTCAGCCTGCCAGCGGCCGGTGTCGTTCAGGCCAATGTCCAGATGCCCCTGGATGCGACTGTCCACGTTCCACAAGGTCTCGCCGTGGCGAATCGCCAGAATGCGGGTGGCTTGCGCGCTGTTCAACGCGGGATCTCGATGTTCACGCGGCGCGTGCCGGCGGGCGGCACCGGAAAGCCTTGCAGCGCAGCCGCCAGCATGGCGGGCAAGACCGCGCGCGCATCAGCCCAGATGCCGTCATGCGTGGCGCGTGTTTCGTAAATCACAGCGTGGCTGCGTGAATCGCGCAGCACCAGGCTGACCTCGCGCAGGTACAGAGGCGGTTCATACATCATGAGGGGCATTGAAAAACCGACAAAGCCACCGGCAGTACCGCCGCTAAGCGCCACGGAGGGGCCGCTCATGAAACGGCCGTCATAGGCCCGGCGCTGGATCTTTCTGGTGGTGGCGCTGACCTGCACATCCAAAGCTGCATCGGCCGGGTTGTTGACCAAGCCGACTTTGTCGAGCGCATTGCGGGCCAGTGCTTCGAGCTGATCTTGCGGCAGTTCCACCGTCGGGCTGCCGGCCGGCAGGAGTTGCTGTGAAGGCAAACGCTCAAAGCGGTAACTGGCCCCGGGGACGGGCGTTGTAGCTGGCCACAGTGCAAACGTGGTGACATCGCTGTCGATCACGCGCAGGCTTGAACAGCCGGTGCTCAGCAGCAAGGCGGCCATCAAGAAAAAGATGCGCTGCACTGAAATTTCTCAAGTGTCAGTCGGGGCTCTTGCCATGAACTGCAGGGCGCCGGGCAGCGTGGGCAGCGCTTCTTTGTCAAAGGCCTTGTCGCCCTCGGGGTCGGCCACGCCGGTGGTGTGGATGCCTTTGAAGTCGTGCAGTTTGCTGTCCATCAGGTGCGAAGGCACGACGTTTTGCAGCGCGGTGAACATGTTCTCGAGCCGGCCGGGGAATTTTTTGTCCCACTCGCGCAGCATGTTGCCGACCTGTACGCGCTGCAAGCCGTCCTGGCTGCCGCACAGTGTGCAGGGGATGATGGGGAACTCACGCACCTGGGCCCAGCGGACCAGGTCTTTTTCGCCCACGTAGGCCAGCGGGCGGATGATGATGTTTTTGCCGTCGTCACTGGCCAGCTTGGGCGGCATGCCCTTGAGCTTGGAGGCAAAGAACATGTTGAGGAACAGCGTTTGCAACATGTCGTCGCGGTGGTGGCCCAGCGCGATCTTGGTGGCGCCCAGCTCTTCGGCCACGCGGTACAAAATACCGCGGCGCAGGCGGCTGCACAGGCTGCACATGGTCTTGCCCTCGGGGATCACGCGCTTGACGATGCTGTAGGTGTCTTGCGTTTCAATATGAAACGGCACGCCCAGTTTGCTCAGGTAATCGGGCAGGATGTGCGCTGGAAAGCCGGGTTGCTTCTGGTCCAGGTTGACGGCGATCAGGCTGAAGTTGATGGGCGCGCGCTGCTGCAGCTTGATCAGGATGTCGAGCATGGCGTAGCTGTCTTTGCCGCCGGAGACGCAGACCATGACTTTGTCGCCTTCTTCGATCATGTTGAAGTCCACGATGGCGCGGCCGACTTCGCGGCACAGTCGCTTTTCGAGCTTCATGTCCTCGCGCTCGATCTTCAGGTCTTTGGGCAGGGGCTGGCCCAGCGGGGCGGTAGCCGCTTCTTCGGGTTCAATCCAGACGGCGCTCATGCTGGGGCCTCCTTGTTCCATAGCTTGTTCATGGTGTTCACCACTGTCCTGTTTCTACGCGAATTGCTACTTCGCAGTCGTCAAAAATTTCCAGCTTGGCAATCTTCACCCGCACACCCAGCACCCCGGGTAACTGCATCAGGCGGTGGCCGAGTTTGCCAATCAGGCTCTCGAGCAGGTTCATGTGCTCCATCGTGCACTCATTGATGATGATCTGCCGCACCTTGCGGTAGTCCAGCACATGGCTGATGTCATCGTCTCTGGGCAGCAGGGGTTGCGTGCCCAGGTTCAACTCGGCGTCCACCTGGATCGGCTGGGGCGCGTTTTTTTCGTGCTCCAAAATGCCGAGGTTGGCGTCAAAACGCAAGCCGGTGAGCGTGAGAATCTGGCTGCCTTGGGTTGTGAGCATGCATGCAATCGAGTAGGGGGACCAAAATGGCGCGGCCTTTGCGCCATGGCAGACAATCAAGGCTTTAGACCATGAGCCAACACGCTATTTTACGGGCAGAGCCCGAGATGATGTCCGTCCTGCAAAGCGCCCTGGACGCGGCCGGCGGCTGGCTGGGTTTTGACGCCTTCATGGCGCTGGTGCTGTACACACCGGACCTGGGTTACTACGCCAGCGGCTCGCGCAAGTTCGGCCGCATGCCGCAGTCGGGCAGCGACTTTGTCACCGCGCCCGAGCTCTCGCCGCATTTCGGCCGGGCGCTGGCGCGTCAGGTCGGCCAGGCCTTGCAGGCCACGGGTGTCAATGAAGTTTGGGAATTCGGCGCCGGCTCAGGTGCGCTGGCCGGGCACATCATGGCCGCGCTGGACGCTGTGGGCACACCGCTGCTCCGCTACACCATCGTGGACCTGTCGGGCAGTTTGCGCGAGCGCCAGCAGACGAACCTGGCCGCTTACGGCGAGCGCGTGCGCTGGGTGCAAGAGCTGCCCGACACTTTCAGCGGCGTGGTGCTGGGCAATGAAGTGCTGGACGCCATGCCGGTGCAACTGCTGGCGCGCGCGCGCGGGCAATGGCATGAGCGCGGCGTGGTGCTGCAAGCCGGCCAGCTCGCCTGGGCCGACCGGCCGACAGACTTGCGCCCGCCGCTGGCCGTGGACGGCCCGCACGACTACCTGACCGAGGTACACGCGCAGGCCGAAGGCTTTGTGCGCACGCTGGCCGACCGCTTGAGTGCAGGCGCTATTTTTCTCATCGACTACGGTTTTCCAGAGCACGAGTACTACCACCCGCAGCGCAGCACGGGCACCGTCATGTGCCACCGCGCGCACGAGGCAGACGCTGACCCGCTGGTGCAGGTCGGGCTCAAGGACATCACGGCGCATGTCAACTTCACAGGCATCGCGCTGGCCGGCCAGGAAGCCGGCTTGCAGGTGCTGGGTTACACCAGCCAGGGCCGGTTTTTGCTGAACTGCGGCCTGCTCGACGGCATGGCTGACGCGCCGCTGCCCGAGCGCGTGATGCTGCAAAAACTCATCCACGAGCACGAGATGGGCGAGCTGTTCAAGGTCATTGCTTTTGCGGTGGACACGCCGCAGCAACCGTACAGCGGCTGGCAGGCGCTGGGCTTTACGGCGGGCGACCGCTCGCACACGCTATGAACTTCTTAATAGTCAGGGCGGCCGCATGATCCGCTGGATGGTGGTTATTTTTCTGGCGCTGGTGCTGATCAGCGCGCTCACGCCCTGGCTGCACAAGCTGGGCTTTGGCAAACTGCCCGGCGACTTGCGTTTTCGCTTGTTTGGCAGAGAGTGGTTTTTACCGCTGACCACCACGGTGTGCCTGAGCTTTGTAGCCAGCTTGATCTCCCAGCTGATTTGAGACAGTTAGCATTGCGCACTTCAAAGGCCAGACCATGAACACCACATCACGCATTGAAACCATTGAACGGACCGAACGGCCCTGGGGCTGGTACGAGACTGTGTCGGAAGTTGCCGGCAACAAGGTCAAGCGCATCCGTGTGCACCCCGGTCAGCAGCTGAGCCTGCAAAAACACCATCAGCGCGCCGAGCACTGGGTGGTGGTGCTGGGCACGGCCCGCATCACCCTAGATGAGCGCCAGTTTGATCTGCAAACCGGCCAGGCTTGCGACATCGCGGTCGGTCAGGTGCACCGTTTGTCTAACCTGACGGCTGAGCCTGTGGAAATTGTGGAAGTGCAGTTTGGCGACTACCTGGGTGAAGACGACATCGTCCGGCTGGAAGACAACTATGGCCGCGTCTGAGGCACTGCCCGTGCCGGCCTTCGCCTTGCAAGCGGGCGCTGCGCCCGTGGCCTGTGTGGACGTGGGCGGCACCAAAGTAGCTGTATGCGTGGCCGACGCGCGCGGCCTGCTTGGCCGCTTCACCGAGCCCACCGCCAAAGAAGGCAACCCCGATGCACTGGGCCTGCAACTGGTGCGCATGATAGGCCAGAGCTGCGCGGCCGCGGGCTTGTCGCCAGCGCAAATTTCGGCTGTCGGTGTGTCTTCCTGCGGGCCTTTCGTGGTTCGCGATGGCTTGATCGAGCTGGCTGCACCCAACCTCTGCGGCGGCCTGGCGGGCGCAGCCCGCGGCCTGCCCAACAACTGGAGCAGCGCTTTGCTCGAAGCGCCTTTGCGCGCAGCCTTTGCCGGTGTACGTGTTTGCAATGACGGCATTGCGGCGCTGCAGGCCGAGCGGCGCTGGGGCGCGCTGCA
>CANIDW010000060.1 GCA_947466165.1 Comamonadaceae bacterium
ATGATCGTCATAAGGCATTTATCCATTGATTGACGGCGATAAGTTAGCTACACAATCAGGCCAAGTACCCATCTGCAGTTATTGGCTGCTACTTAATTTTTTTACGACTGCCAAAACTCGAAAAATACGCTCCCATGTTTTTATGATGGCTTCAATGCCTCGCTTTTTTTATTTTTACTCCGTTTGGAGCTGAATGGCAAGTGACTGTTGACTCAAACGTCGTATTGACCATTTGACCGACTTTGACTGAACAAGTTATTGTCCGCACCCCCCAACTGGTCAAATCTGTTTCGGCGATGACAGCTAAGACAACCGGGCAAGTCCACTGATCGCCTTAATTCGTCATGTTCGATTGCAGAGCTGTGATTAGTCGCTGACCGGGAGAGGCTGGCTCTGGACGCAGAGGTCGATAGGACAGTCGTTTCGAAGATTGAGCGATGTGTGGGCAACCCGAGCCTAGACACGCTGCTTAGGCTAGCCAACCGGCTCGACACAACCGTGTCTACGCTTCTTGCACCCAAGGGCTGATTTTTTCGGAACTATCGCTTTTTTCCCCTAACGAATTAGGTTGCTTGCTGCCTGAAAAAGTGCTTCTTAAGAGGGTACGATGCAGCTGACAAATTATTTGACACCTTGGCGGCCACCCCCCCCTATTGGCATTTGAGCAGGGC
This sequence comes from Comamonadaceae bacterium, assembly GCA_947466165.1. Classification (GTDB taxonomy): domain Bacteria; phylum Pseudomonadota; class Gammaproteobacteria; order Burkholderiales; family Burkholderiaceae_C; genus Polaromonas. The sequence goes on from CANIDW010000060.1 coordinate 672, forward strand.
GATCAGCTAGCCAGCGTATGACCCCCTCAAAGCCTTGTCGTTAGGGGTATCAAAGGCAAAGCGGGGGTACAGACGGGGGTGCAAACTGGCTTTTGATTTTATGAAACCTAGCGTTTACAAGGGTCTCAGACCATCTTTCGAGCGGTTTCACACGACCAAATCAATCAACGACCTAAAGCTGCAAGGCTTTAGGTCTTTTTTTTGGATTTTTAAAACTACACCTTCAAGCCAAGCCCTTTGTATTCAATGGGCCTGGGCTGGCTTTTAGCGCTGGTGCTCGGCAGAGACGGGACGCGTCTCGCCGGTGGCGGTCACTGTTCTGGTGGCTTGCAGCGAGGCATAAGTCCAGAAAATCTTCATCGGTTCAGTCTCCGACAGGTTGCGAAAACGGTGCGACACGTTGGGCGGAATCCAGGTGGTGTCTTGCGGATTCAGTGCAATGGCTTCCTGGCCCTCCATGTCCATCATGGCGTGTCCTTCCAGCAGCATCACGCTTTCTTCACAGTTGTGGCTGTGAAAGGGGATGGCGACACCTGGCCCAAATTCGGTGATGCCGTTGATGAAACCCGTAGCGCCAAGCGATGGTGAAACCAGCGGGGTAGTCCGGGCACCGCCGCCACGGTCGTAGCTTTTGAGTTCAGTCGGACGCAAAACGGTGGGGCGTGGGGCCGAGAGTGTAGTCATGGTGTTTTCTTTCAGTGGGTCTGAATGCCATTGTCTTTTCAATTTTAAAAACCAGATTCCACTGTGTCCAATGCTGAATTCGTCGAGTGGCATATCATTTCGCTATTGACAGCCCTGTGACACTGTGGAAAGAAGCCCGTGAATCTGAGAGCCCTGCGTTATTTCGTTGCAATTGCCGATGCGGGCAGCCTGACGGCGGCAGCCGCTGCAATTTCGATTGCCCAGCCCGCCTTGACGCGGCAGTTGCGTGAACTTGAAGCCGATCTGGGTGTTCAATTGCTGCATCGCACCCCCCGCGGTGTGTTGCTGACGCAAGCCGGTGTCACGCTTTACGAGTCGGCGCAGCGCATGTTGGCCGAGGCCGCCCGGGTGCGTGAGCATCTGGCGCGCCGTCAGGACAACAGCAGCGCCACAGTAGTGCTGGGTGCTTCTCCAACGCTGGCGCGTGTGCTGCTGCCCAATTTGTTTGAAAGTTGCCAGCGGTCATTGGCGGGGGTCAAGCTGCGCGCTCGCGAGGCCTTTACCCCGGCGTTGCTGGACTGGCTGGAGCGCGGCATGGTGGACATGGCCATCGTGACCAATCCCGAGGCCGGCCGGCCCTTGAGCCTGCATCCTTTGCTGGGGGAGCCGCTGGCGCTGGTCTCTCATGTGTCGCTCAAGTTAGACCCGGTCATTACTATCAGCCAGTTGGCCCGCATTCCTTTGCTTATGACCAGCTTGCACCGTTCCATTGTTGAAAGGCAGTTGTTGCCGGTTGGCGGGCAGTTGATGGTGCAAGCTGAAATTGATTCGGTGGACTCCATCCGTGAGTTGGTTCAACAAGGCCAGTGGGCCACCATCATGCCGGTTTCGGTCTTCAAAGAGCCGCACACGGCCAAAACCATTCAAATGTCTGAAATTTCAGGCGTGCAACTCAATCGCCTGTTGGTTCTGGCCACACGTGTTGAGCGCCAGGACAACAGCGCGCAGCATGTGGTGCGTGAGATGATCGAATCAGAATTCGCACGCCTGTCCAGGCAAGGTGTTTTCAGCTTTGCCGGGTCGGACAAAGTAAGACCTTGAGCTTTCGCCGCCCGTCAAAAGGGTGCGTCTGCCATGGCGGCCTGGGGCGCATTTGCTGGGGCCACACCAGCGCTGGCTGTGTCGACGGTTTCACCGCCCAGTGCTTCGATTAAATCTGGCAGCATGGCTGCCAGCTCGCCAGTCAATAGGGCGGCGTCTGTGTCAAAGCCGTCATCGTCTTTGCCGCCTTCTTGCACGCCGTCCAGCACCGCGTCGAGCAGCTTGAGTTTTTTGACTTGTCCGGTCTCTGTGAGCATGAAAGACACCCGGTCATGCCAGGTCAGCGCCAGTTGGGTAGGTACCTTGCCGCTGGCGATGTGCAGGGGGACCTCGTCAATCTCTAGGGTGTGGCGCGCGTAACGCACTGTTGATTTCAGATCGTCCGGCGTTTTGAGTTCGCAGTCACGGTCTATCGTGAAGCCAACAGGCGCTTCCTGGCTCGACAGCCAGTGCGACATGGCTGCCGCTGCTGACATCTGCGTCATCACCGGCTTCACACCCAGGCCAGGCCTTGAGCCCGGCACCTCGCTCAGGGCTTCCACCAGGAAAGTCACCACCTTGTCGGCGCCACTCAAACTGCCGGTGTCCACCACCAGAAAGCGGCGCACAGGGTCTAACCAGACCAGCGTGTTGCTGCGCTTTGTGAAGGCCCTTGGCAGCAAGTCCAGTATCACTTCTTCTTTGATGGCTTTTTTGATTTTGGCGCTTGCGCGCTCCTGGCCGGTTTCTTCCTTGTACTGCTCGATGCGGGCTTGCAGCGCCTCTTTCACGGCCGATGAGGGCAGCGGGCGTTTTTCTGTACACAGTTGAAAAATAAGTTGTCCGCCTACGCTCTCCAGCAGCGCCAGGCTCTTGGCACCCCGAGGTGCTGACCAACCACTGGACTCCGGCTGAGTCGGGCCGCAAGGCAAGAAGCGGGCAGCTTGCAGCGCTTGTTCGAAATCATCCAATGCGGGCATCGCAAAGTCAGCTGCAATACGGAAATACGAGGCGGTTTTGAACATGCAGTCAGCGTCTTATGAAATGGAAATAAAAAAGGGGTGGCGAAACAAATGACAAGTCATCGCCGTCAAGCGCAGGACGACGACTGTGGCTGCAGGTCAAGCCAGGTTCAGGCGATGTCCACCACGTGGGTGCCGAACAGGCCTTGCCGGCGATCGGCGAAATAGCGAGTCAGGGTTTCTTTGACGGTGCGAAAAGCGATGTCGTCCCAGGGGATTTCAGCTTCGGTGAACAACCTGGCTTCCATGGTTTCATGGCCCGGGTCAAAGTCCGTGCTGAGCAGCTGTGCACGGTAAAACAAATGCACCTGGCCTACGCGCGCCACGTTCATGATGGCAAACAGCGCTTGCATTTCAAATTGAGCCCCTGCTTCTTCTTGCGTCTCGCGCGCAGCACCCTGGGCCGTCGTCTCGCCTAGCTCCATGAAGCCGGCCGGCAGTGTCCACATGCCGCGTCGCGGCTCGATATTGCGTTTGCACAGCAAGACCTGCTCGCCGGACTCGCCCCACACCGGCACGGTGCCCACTACATTGAGCGGGTTTTCATAGTGAACCGTGTGGCAGGCGGTGCAGATGGCACGCTCCCGGGTGTCGCCATCGTCGGGCAAGCGGTAAGCCACGGGGCAGCCGCATTCTCGGCAGTGTTTCAGGGGCGTGCGTTGCATATTTCCTGTCAGTCTGACTTACAGACTAACTCAAAGTGCTCCACCACAGGGGGCGATGCGAAAAATGGTCCCACAATCGCGCGCCAATCGGCAAATGCCGGCGATTGCCGAAAGCCGATGGTGTGGTCTTCTAAAGTTGCCCAGAAAATTTGCAGGATGTAGCGATCGGGGCTTTCAATGCCCTTGTTGACTTTGAATCCCTCAAAGCCTTTAGCGTGTGAAATCACGGTTTTCAGTCCGCGTTCAATGGCCTCGTCAAAAGCCGCTTGCTGGCCTGGATGAATACGGATATCTGCAAGTTCGAGAATCATGTTTTCCTTTTGTGGTGCCCAGAATGGGGATGCGGCTATTTTGGCTCGATTTTCAACCATCCTTTGAGAGCTTACCTTCTGCCTCTGAGACAATGCGTGTATGAGTGAAAACACGAGCGCCGCCACGGCAACTTCCCCCCCGTCTTCGATTGCGGGCAAACCTGCGCCCCGCGTTGGCTTCGTGAGCCTGGGCTGCCCCAAGGCGCTGACCGATTCCGAATTGATCCTGACGCGCCTGAGCGCCGAAGGCTACGAGACGTCCAAGACATTTGAAGGCGCTGACCTGGTCATCGTCAACACCTGCGGCTTCATTGACGACGCCGTGCGCGAAAGTCTGGACACCATCGGCGAAGCGCTGGCGGCCAACGGCAAGGTCATCGTCACCGGTTGCCTGGGCGCCAAGACCGGCGACAGCGGCGGCAATCTTGTCAAGCAAATGCACCCCAGCGTGCTCGCCGTGACCGGCCCCCACGCCACCCAGGAAGTCATGGACGCCGTGCACCTGAACCTGCCCAAGCCGCACGACCCCTTTGTTGACCTCGTGCCCAATTCTTTTGGCATTGCTGGCATCAAGCTCACGCCGCGGCATTACGCCTACCTCAAGATCAGCGAAGGCTGCAACCACCGCTGCACTTTCTGCATCATCCCGTCGATGCGCGGCGACCTGGTGTCGCGCCCAATTGGCGATGTGCTGGGCGAGGCCCGTGCGTTGTTTGAAGGCGGCGTCAAAGAGCTGCTGGTGATCAGCCAGGACACCTCGGCTTACGGTGTGGACGTCAAATACCGCACCGGTTTTTACGACGGCAAGCCTGTCAAGACGCGCATGCTCGAGCTGGTCAAGACGCTTGGCGAGTTGGCCGAGCCCTACGGCGCCTGGGTACGCCTGCATTACGTCTACCCCTATCCGAGCGTGGACGAGGTGATTCCGCTGATGGCCACTGGTCTCGTGCTGCCTTACCTTGACGTACCGCTGCAGCACAGCCACCCGGATGTGCTCAAGCGCATGAAGCGACCTGCCAGCGGCGAGAAAAACCTCGAACGCATTGCCCGCTGGCGCGAGATGTGCCCTGAGATCGTCATCCGCAGTACCTTTATTGCGGGTTTTCCGGGAGAGACCGAAGCCGAGTTTGATCATTTGCTCGACTTCATGCGCGAAGCCCGTATCGACCGCGCCGGCTGCTTTGCCTACAGCCCGGTTCAAGGCGCTGCCGCCAATGAGATTCCCGGCATGCTGCCCTTAGAAGTACGCGAAGAGCGGCGCGCCCGTTTCATGGCGGTGGCCGAAGAAGTCTCCAGCCAAAAGCTGCGTGAGCGCGTGGGCGCCACCATGCAAGTACTGGTCGATTCCGCACCGGCGCTGGGCCGCAAGGGGGGCGTGGGCCGAAGCTACGCGGATGCGCCGGAAATTGACGGCACTGTCAAACTGCTGCCGCCCGAAAAGATCAGTAAGACTCTGAAAGTGGGTGAGTTCACCCGGGCCCGGATTGTGGGAACCCAAGGCCACGACCTGGTGGCTGTTCCCGTCTGAAAAGCTTGATGCGGGCCTATCAAGACCCGTACCGACGAAAAAAAGCCCACCAAAAGTGGGCTTTTTTTGAGTTTTTTGGTCGGAGTACAAGGATTCGAACCTTGGACCCCCTGGTCCCAAACCAGGTGCGCTACCAGACTGCGCCACACTCCGACATGTCTCAAATTATAGCCCGATAAGACCGGTTTTTTACCCGGGTTCGTTTTTTGGGCGCTTAGCGGCGCACCAGCTGGGTTTTGCCAAACAGGATTTCTTTGGCTTGCGCGTCGTTCACAGGGGGGCGCAGGGCGGTCAACACCTCTACACCGCGTTGAACTGCCGGGCGGGCGGCGATCAGGTCAAACCAGCGCTTGAGGTGCGGATAGTCGGCCCAGTCGATGCCCTGGTTGGCCCAGTTGCGCAGCCAGGGGAAGATGGCAATGTCGGCGATGGTGTACTGATTGCCGGCGATGAATTTATGGCTGGAGAGTTGCTTGTCCATCACGCCGTAAAGGCGCTTGGTTTCGTTGGTGTAACGGTTGATCGCGTACTCGACTTTTTCAGGTGCATAAATGCGAAAGTGATGCGTTTGCCCGAGCATGGGCCCGACGCCGCCCATTTGGAACATCAGCCATTGCAGCACCTGGTATTTAAGCCGGTCTGTTTTAGGCAAAAACTTGCCGGTTTTGGCGGCCAGATAAAGCAAGATGGCGCCCGACTCGAACAGCGAAATGGGTTGACCGTCCGGACCATTCGGGTCCACGATGGCGGGGATGCGGTTGTTCGGGCTGATGGCCAGAAACTCGGGCTTGAATTGATCACCTTTGCCGATGTTGACCGGGATGGCCTGCCAATCGCGGCCTTCACGCAGGCCGCACTCCTCGAGCATGATGTGGACCTTGTGGCCGTTGGGCGTGGCCCATGAGTAAACCTTGATCATCTTGTTTCCTGATGTGTTGCAAAAATAAGTCTTCACTTTAGTACAAAGCCAACTGGCTTGCAGGCGGTCAGCGCTGACTTTGCTGCGCAAAGCGCCAGGCTAACTCGGCCAGCGGCCGTGCCCCTGCGGCAGAAGCCACTGCCTGCGCACTGGCCGCGGTGCCCGCTTCGATCCGCTTGGCAATGCCTTGCAAAATCGCAGCCATGCGAAACAGGTTGTAAGCGAGGTAAAAATCCCAGTCGTTCAACACTGCCTCTGGCGTGCTCAACCCGGTACGCTCGCAGTAACGTCGCACGTAGTCAGCTTCTGTCGGAATACCCAGGCTTGGCAGGTCCAATCCCCCGATGCCGCGAAAGGTGCCAGGCGATATATGCCAGCCCATGCAGTGGTAGCTCAGGTCGGCCAGCGGATGCCCCAGGGTTGAGAGTTCCCAGTCCAGAACGGCAAGTACGCGCGGCTCTGTGGGGTGAAAAATCAGGTTATCGAGTCTGAAGTCGCCGTGCACGATGGAGACCATGCCAGGGTCCATCGCCGCCGCTGGCACATGGGCAGGCAGCCAAGCCATGAGTCTGTCCATCTCCTCGATGGGCTGCGTGATGGAGGCGCTGTATTGCTTGCTCCACCGGCCGATCTGGCGCTCGAAATAATTACCCGGTTTGCCGTAATCAGCCAGCCCCCGGGCTGCAAACGGAACGCGGTGCAAAGCGCTGATGACGCGGTTCATTTCGCCGTAAATTTCTGCGCGTTCGGTCTTTGTCATGCCGGGCAGGGACTGGTCCCAGAGTACCCGGCCTTCGATAAATTCCATCACGAAAAAAGCCCTGCCGATGACCGACTCGTCTTCGCACAGGCAGTGCATACGCGGAGCCGGTACATCGGTGCCGGCCAGACCTTGCATGACCTTGAACTCTCGCTCGACTGCGTGCGCCGAGGGCAGCAGCTTGGCTACCGGGCCAGGCTTGGTACGCATCACATAAGCGCGCCCTGGCGTCATGAGTTTGTAGGTGGGGTTAGATTGACCGCCTTTGAAAATCTCTACCTTCAGCGGGCCATCAAAGCCTTCCAAACGCTGCGACAGGTAAGCGCTCAAAGCAGCGATGTCAAAAGCATG
>CANIDW010000061.1 GCA_947466165.1 Comamonadaceae bacterium
CATTGAAAGCCGGGTTCTTTTTGGCCAGGTGGTTGGCGAACTTGGCCAGGGTCTTGGTCGGGCCTATGCCGGCGCACACCGGCAGCCCGGTCCATTGGCGGATGCGCTCGCGCATGCACCGGCCCATGGCGACGCCACCGCCGTAGTGCCGCAGCACGGACTCGATGCGTAAAAAGCTTTCGTCGATGCTGTAGACCTCGATGTCGGGCGCAAAGTCGCGCAGGATGCTGACGACGCGGTTGCTCATGTCCCCGTACAGCGTGTAATTGGAAGACAGCGCCAGAATGCCGTGCTCGGCGGCCAGCGCTTTCATCTTGAACCAGGGCGTGCCCATCTTCACGCCCAGGGCCTTGACCTCGGCGCTGCGGGCGACCGCGCAGCCGTCGTTGTTGGACAGCACGACCATGGGCACGCCCGCCAGCCGGGGCTGAAAGACCCGCTCGCAACTGACATAAAAGTTATTGACATCGACCAGCGCGAACTGCGGCGCGACCGGCTCGGGGGCGGCGGTGGGCACGCTCAGCCCCGCGTGGTGAGGCGCCTGACCACACCCACCACCACACCCCAGATTTCCAGCTCGGCGCCTTCGGCAAAAGTGATGGGCGTGTAGGCCGGGTTTTCGGGCCACAGCTCGGGCTGGCCTTGCCGGTAGCGCAAGCGCTTGATGGTGTATTCACCGTTGACCACGGCCACCACAATGTCGCCGGCCTGCGGCGTGAGCGAGCGGTCGACCACCACCTTGTCTTCGTGGTGAATGCCGGCGCGGTTCATGGAGTCGCCCTTGACGGTGAACATGAAGGTGGCCGGCTTGTTGCGCACCAGGTAGTCGTTGAGGTTGAGCGCTTCTTCGGTGTAGTCGGCCGCCGGCGAGGGAAAGCCGGCCGACAGGCGGTGGCTGATCAGCCGCAGCTGCGCGCCCGGCAGGCCCGCCGGCACAGGCAGAAAAAACTGCGCCAAGCCGGGCTCAGTGCGGGCGGGGGGACGGGTTTCAGGGGGGGAGGAAAGCATGTGAAAAGTACTGTATAAAAAAACAGTTTACATGTTTTCAACGCTTGACGCGCGGAGCTAAGGGCTACCGGCTAGCGGGGAAAGGTCTGCCGTGTAGGCGCCCACATGGCGAAGGTCTCAGAACCCGAAAGCCACCGCCGGGTTGTCCACGAGGATGGCCTTGCGCGTAGCCGCGTCGGGGGCCCACTCGGACAGCAACTCGAGCAACGCGGCATTGGAGGGCGGCGGCACGCGGTTGGGATGGGGCCAGTTACTGGCCCAGAGGCAGCGGTCGGGGTGGGCACGCACCAGGGCCCGGGACAACGCGGACACATCTTCGTACCCCGGGGGGCCAAGCTTCGAGGTTTCGTACGGTGCAGACAGCTTGATCCAGCGACCTTCTCGCTCGAGCACACGCAGCAGCGCCAGGAACGCCGGATCGTCTGGCGCCACAGGCTCAAGGAATTTACCGTTGTGGTCTATGACCACCTTGGAGGGCAAACGCTCAATGACCGCTCTGCGCTGGGGAAAATCGCGCCCGTCCAATTGCAGGTTGATGGCCCATCCCAGCGGCGCAATGCGGGCAGACATGGCTTCGATCGAGTCCCACGACACCAGACCGCCGGCGTTGGGAATTGTCATGTAGCGCACGCCCCGCACGCCTGCTGCGTGCAGGCGCTCGAGCTGTACATCGGTCGCGTCGGGGCTGACGATCGCCACCCCCCGCGCCGAGTCACCCAACTGGCCGATTGCATCGAGCATGCAGTCATTGTCAAAGCCGTAGGCGGTGGCCTGGACCAGCACGACACGCTCCAGACCGAGCTGCGCCTGAACCTGCCGGTAGGCCGACAGGGGACCTTTGGGCGGCGCGAAGGTTGCGCTGGCCGCAAGCGGGAAACGGTCTTCGTAAACGTGCACGTGGCAGTCGCACACGCCGCGGGGCAGCGAGTTCAGGGTCATGGTTTGCCTGGGTTCAGAGGGAAGCGAGCTTGCAGGCGCCGTGCATGCTCAGCATTGACAGCACCCGGCGGAATCTGCCCCCGGACAATAGCGGTCACCTGAGCGACCGTCTCCAGCGACTGGTGCTCGATAGAGGACGGCGTGAGGCCGCCGATATGGGGCGTCGCGCGCAGGCGCGGGTGCCGCGCTAAATCGGGGCTGGGCATCTGGTCTGGTGCGCGCCCGACATCCAGCGCGCAGCCGGCGATCTGGCCGGCATCCAGCGCCCGTAACAGGGCGGCCTCGTCGACCAGATTGCCGCGTGAAGCATTGATGAAATAGGCTGTCGGCTGCATCGCTGCGAAGGCAGCATCGTTCATGAGATTTTCGGTTTGGGGCGTGGCGGCGGCCAGGCACACCACGAAATCGGACTGCGCCAGCAGCTCAGCCATCGAGACCTCCCGTAAGTCGGGGTTCTGGACTTTGACGAACGGGTCCGCCACACAAACCCGCATGCCGAAGGCCAGTGCCAGATCCGTCAGGTAGCGGGCGATCTGGCCGAAGCCGATGATGCCCAAGGTGGCACCCCGCAGCTCGCGCCCCACCATCACCCGGGGGGGCAGGCCCGCCTGGTATTGCGCCACCGCGGGACTGATGTGACGGCCAAGGTCGACCATCATGCCGACGATCCATTCGGAAACCGAGACCATGAAGCCGGCGCTGGCCTGCGTGACCAGAATGCCGTGCGCGCTGGCCGCTGGCACGTCAATGTTGCGGATGTCCACCGCGCAGCGGCAAAAGGCCACCAGGTTCGGCAGGCCCGCCAGCAGCCCGGCACCACCTTCGACACGCCGGTCGCTGACGATGATGTCGCAGTCCTGCGCAGCGGCCACCAGCGTCTCGACGGTGAAAGGCTCTTCGTCCAAGGCGCATCGCACCTTGGCGACAGCCTGCAGCGCGGCAAGTGCGCGCGGACCGTAGTAATTGGCCAGCACGCTGGGGCTGTGGGTCAGGAAAACGGTGGGGTCGGACATCACGCGAGCCGCCTTACCGGCTGAGGGGGTGCAGCCACTGAATCGCGTTCAACCAGGTCGGGCTGGAAGATGAACTCACCGGGCTTGATGCCGGGGTCGGCCATGCGGCCGATGACCCGTTCAACCAGCTTGCACGCCATCAAAGGCACGGGCAGGCGCACCGTCGTCAGGCCCGGGTTCATCAAGGCCGAGAGAAAGAGTCCATCCATGCCGACCAGCGACACGTCGGCAGGCACTGACAAACCGGCATCACGAAAGCCCGCCATCAAGCCGAAGGCCATCAGGTCATTGACGGCCACGATGCCCGTCGGGCGGCGCGGGTCGGCGGCGATGCGAGCCGCCAGCATGCGCCCGACATCGGCCATCTCTGAGTCACCGTAGCCCGCTTGCATGCTGCCCTCTATCACGTGCGCGCTGTCAGCCAACCCTGCAGCCTGCGCTGCAGCCAGAAAGCCCCTGACCTTTTCACGGCGGCTCATGGTCTGGCCTGCAGCCGTGGCGAAAGCCAAGCGCCGGTGGCCGCGACTGATCAGGTGCTCAACGGCCATGCGCGCAGCAGCGGCGTTATCGACCGTCACATGATCCAGTGCGGGGGAAGCGCCCGGCGTGGCAGGTCTGTCATAGCTGACAGCGACCAGCCCGCGCTGCACACACAGATCTAAGTGTTGTTCGTCGAGTTGCGAGGAAATCATGATGACCCCGCGTACCCCATGCGAAAAAAGATCGTCAAAAAACCCCGTCTCGATCTCCTTGCTGCGGTAAGTGTTGCCCAGCATCACGCGGTGGCCGTACTTCTGCTGGGCAACGGTCTCGATTTCGCGCGCGATATAGCCATACATGGGGTTGGCGATGCTGGGCACCAGCAGGCCAAGCATCGGGTTGTTCCCGGTCTTGAGCTGCTGCGCAGCGCGATTCGGACGGTAGTTCAGCGCCAGGATGGCTTTCTCCACACGCGCCAGCGTCGCACGCCCCATCCGGTCGGTGCGACCGTTGAGTACGTTGGAGACGGTGCTGGTGGAGACGCCCGCCTGCCTGGCAACGTCCTGTATGGTGCTCAAGGCGACGCTATCCTAAAAAGTAACGCGGGATCCAGGAGGCCAGGCCCGGAATAAAGATGACCAGCAGCAGCACCAGGACCTCGGCCAGCATGAACCACCAGACGTGGCGGTTCACTTCGGCATAGGTGGTCTGCGCAATGCTGGTTGTGACAAACAGCAATGGCGCGGTCGGCGGCGAAACGGCACCGATTTGATTGCACATCACCATCACCAAACCCATCTGGAACGGATCGATGCCATAGACCTTGCTGATCTGGATCGCCGCAGGCGCAAACACCAGCAGCACCGCCAGCGAGTCAACAAAAGTGCCCAGGACGATCATCACTGTCGCCATGAGCAGCAGCACGATGGTGGGGTCCTGCGAGAACGATGTCACAAATTTCACAGCGCCCTGATTGAACTCAAGGTAGCCCAGCAACCAGCCGGACGCACCGGCTACGGCAATCACGCCGGAGACCATCGTGGTCATGGTGGCGGCGTCGAGCAAGATGCCGGGCAGATCGCGCAGCTTGATCTTGCGATAAAACCCCATACCCAGCACCAGCGCGTAAAGGCAGGCCACGGCGCCGGCCTCGGTGGCCGTGAATACGCCGCCAAGGATGCCCCCAACAATGATCACCGGCCCAAGCAGTGCCGGCCACACCTGGAGCAAGGACTTGCCCACTGCGCTCCACTCGAATTTGCTGTGGATCACCCGCAGCTCAGGGTAGTCGGGGTGGTAGGTGTAGATCTTGATGGTGGCCATCAGAAAAAGACCGACCAGGATGCCAGGGATGATGCCGCCCAGGAACAAGCCGCCAATTGAAACCTGCGCTATCGAGCCATACACCACCATCACCATGCTGGGCGGGATGATGGCGCCGATAGTGCCAGCGGTCGCAATAAGTGCCGCTGCAAAGCCAGGCTTGTAGCCGGACTTCTTCATGGTGGGTATGGCAATAGCCGAAATAGCGGCAGCGTCTGCGGTGCTGGAACCGGAAATCCCTGCGAAGATCATGCTAGCGACTACCGATGCATGCGCCAAACCTGCCCGCCAGTGGCCAACCAATACGCGTGAAAAATCGACCAGTTGCTGGCTCATGCCGCTAGCAGACATCAGACCGCCGGCCAAAATAAAATAAGGCAGTGCCAGCAGCGTGAATGAATCGAGCTGCGCAAACATCTTCTGCGCAAACAAAGGCAGTACCAGATCGGGCACAGCTGCCACACCAACATAGCCCACCAAAGCGATCGACAAGAGGATGGGCACGCCGGCAATCATCGTGCCGAGCATGAGGGCGAATAGAAACCAGATCATGCAGGCCTCCAAAAAATTGCCGCCAAGCGACGCACTGCGACCAGCGTCAGGTAGGCTCCGCCCACCACCATGGCACCGTAGGGCCAACTCATCGGCATCTCCAGGCCGGGCGACTCCTGCATGTGCGCGATGCTCGCAACCATCCAGCCAAGTACGGTTAGCGACACACCAAAGGCGGCCCACAGCAGCTCGACGCAAACGTCAAACACCAAACGCGCGCGCGCTGGCAGCATATCGCAGTAGGTCTCAATGTACAGGTGAGAGCCGCGCCGCAGCGCAATAGGAATGCCCAGAAACACGATCCAGATATGACCAAAGATCTGCGCCTCCTCGCTCCAACTGAGCGAGGAATTGATCACAAAGCGGTTACCGACCTGAATGAGCGCGATCATCAAAATGACCGCGAAGAAAGCGGCGACCAGCCACTCAACCCCGCGGTCAAGCACTTCAAAGAAGCGCTGCATCACTGCGCACGAATTTGCTTGAGCAGCGACTCTGCACCAAACTCTTTAGCCAACTCGTCCTGCGCCGGCAGCGCGGCTGCCTGCAGTGGGGTGAGGTCAATCTCATTGACCTTCATACCGAGCTTTTTAACGGCGGCAAGCGACTCTGCTTCGCGCACAGAAGCCAAGCCCCTCACCTTCTGGCCGGCAGTTTCTGCGGCTTTGGTAACCACAGCTTGCTCGGCCGGGCTCAGCTTGCGCCATTCAGACATAGACAAAGCCAGCACCACTGGATCCATCAGGTGCCGTGTCATGGCGATGCAGCACGAAACTTCGTTGAGTTTGAACGACAGCGTGGTGGCTGCAGTGTGCTCGAAGCCGTCAAGAACACCGCCTTGCAGTGATGTGTAGATCTCGCCGAAATTCATCGGCGTGGCGTTGGCGCCCATGGCATTGATCGCAGAGACGAACACCTTGGTCGGGATGGTGCGGATCTTCAGGCCCTTGAGGTCCGAAGCCTGCTTGACTTCTTTCTTGGCGGTGACCACGTTGCGGTAGCCCCAGCTCACGCCCCAGCTGAGCACCTTGAAGCCACCTTTTTCCATGTCAGCCGAAAGCTCCTTGCCCACGGGGCCATCAAGGACCTTCAGCGCATGGTCATAGCTCTTCCAGAGGAACGGCAAACCCAGCACGCCGACACGCTTGACGAAGGAGGCGTATTCCGCCGCGCCGCCTGTGGTGCCTGCCGCGCCGGACCCCAGACGCATGGCTTCGATGACCTCGCGGGACTGGCCCAACTGACTGTTGGGGAATACCTTCACTTCCAGGCTCGGCGATGCGGCATTCACGAGGTTTGCAAATTCGGTGGCCAGCATCGTGTTGTCCACCCCCAGATCGGCGGGGCCGGCCGTGTGGATGCGAAGCAGGCGCTTGGCGGGTGCCTGCGAGGCGGCTGGCAGTACAAAACTCACCAAAAAGGCCAGTGCAAAGACGGTACGTATCAAACGGTTCATGTCAGTCTCCAGTTGTTGTAAATCGGTTTACTGGAACGATACATCGGATAAAAAACTCTGCCAGCAGGGTTTTCCCGTTGCCGCGCCCTGGTGGTGCATGCCTTCAAAGAAATTCATATTAAATAGCTGTAAAAATTATTTAAATATCGCTATAAATAGTATTAAATAACTACTTAACTCTATTTAACAGGATCTACCCATGTTCAGCCTCAAGTTCATCCTTCGGATATCTGCCATTTTGCTTGTGGGCATCACACAAAGCCTGGCCCAAAGCGTGCCGCCTCGTGACGATATGGTTTTGCGGCCCGATGCCGGGCGGGAAATCGGCCGGATTTACCAGGCTTGGCTCACGCCTTTGCAACAAGGCGGCGAAGAGGCCGATACCCCGGCGCTGGTACCCAGGGCGTTTCGTTCGACAGCACCCTCTGTCCCGCGTAATGCGCGTCAATCCCGGGGCCATGCCACATTGGCGTTCACCCGGGAACAGGGTCGGGCCTATGCGCACGTGAAAATCGAGGGCATCGATCCGAAGGATATCGTGATGTTCCATATCCACTGCGGACGGCCGGGCCAGCTCGGGCCCATTCTGGTGGATTTCGGCCGCACGCCCAAAGGCCCGCGCGATCTGCCGGCGTCCTTCGTCAATGGCGAATTTTCGGCAGAGATCACCAATGAGGATCTGGTGGCTGTCACCGAACATAGCCACGGTATTGTGGGCTTTTTGACCGCCGGCTGCCCCATCATTCCCAGCATTCCGGTGGACCGGGTCAAGACCATTGCCGGCATGGCCTTGATCGCGGAACAAGGCGAGTTGTACTACAACCTCCACACCAAGGGGCAGACCTTCTACGGTGATATTCGCGGCCAGCTCACCCCGGTTCGATGAGCGGTCCAATGAGGGCACTGTTTTTGGCGCTGCAAATGCCTTGTCGTCGTGGTGAATGCCGGCGAGGGGATGCGGGCGCTGGCAGAAAACCGCCTCAGGCCGGGCTCGGGATGGGCGGGGGAGCGACTTTCAGGGCTTGACGGGCACCGCATGGTCCTTCTTGGTTTGAAACTGGGACTGGGCTGGATCACTCAGGCGTATGCCGGCGGCCTTGACGGCATGGTCTGGC
>CANIDW010000062.1 GCA_947466165.1 Comamonadaceae bacterium
TGCGGGGATGGATTCCTGCCCCCCGATCAGGTCGAGGGCAGGCTCCGCAGGAATGACGTAAAAAAGGGGCAGGAATGACGGGAACGCAAAGGCAGACGGTGTCAGCCACAACATGGCGCAGTCGGGGTGGGGCCGGTGGCCGATTTCTGGTACCCCAGCATGAGGCTGCCGCCGCAGACCCTCACCGGTCCCCGTACCCGCACGAATAGACCCACACCCCTATTGAGCTAATCAACGGCAGGTAAAATCAAAAGAGTTACCGCCCGGTTACGCATCTCACCAACACACCCCAAGGGATTACTTCATGGCTCTCGTTTCCATGCGCGAACTGCTCGACCACGCCGCTGAAAACACCTACGGCATTCCGGCTTTCAACGTCAACAACCTCGAGCAGGTCCAGGCCGTCATGGAAGCGGCCAACGAAACGGGCGCGCCAGTGATTCTGCAAGCCAGTGCTGGCGCACGTAAATACGCCGGCGAACCGTTTATCAAACATTTGATCCAGGCCGCGGTCGAAGCCTACCCGCACATTCCACTGGTCATGCACCAGGACCACGGCCAGAACCCCGGCGTTTGCCAGGGGGCGATGAACCTGGGTTTCAGCTCCGTCATGATGGACGGCAGCCTGGAGGCCGACGGCAAGACCATCGCCAGCTACGACTACAACGTCGAGGTCACCCGCCAGGTGGTCGACATGGCGCACAAGCTGGGCGTTACGGTGGAAGGCGAGCTCGGCTGCCTGGGTTCGCTTGAGACCATGCAGGGCGACAAGGAAGACGGCCATGGCACCGATGCCGTGATGACGCGCGAACAATTGCTGACCGATCCCGAGCAGGCCGCCGACTTCGTCAAGCGCACCCAGCTCGACGCGCTGGCCATTGCGATTGGCACCAGCCACGGCGCATACAAGTTCACGCGCAAGCCCACGGGCGACATCCTGGCGATTGAGCGCATCATGGAAATCAACCGCCGCATTCCCAACACCCACCTGGTGATGCACGGCTCGTCAAGCGTGCCGCAGGAGTTGCTGGCCATCATTCGCCAGTACGGCGGCAACATGAAAGAAACCTACGGCGTGCCGGTGGAAGAAATTCAAAAAGCCATTAAGTTCGGCGTGCGCAAGATCAACATTGACACCGACATCCGCCTGGCCATGACGGGCGCAGTGCGTAAATTCCTGGCCGAGAACCCTGACAAGTTTGACGCACGCGAATGGCTCAAGCCCGCGCGCGAAGCGGCCAAGGCGATTTGCAAGCAACGCTACATCGAGTTCGGCTGCGAAGGTCAGGCTGCCAAGATCAAGGGCGACAGCTTGCAAGTGGTGGCCGCGCGCTACGCCAAGGGCGAGCTGGCCCAGGTGGTGCGCTGACCGCCATGGCCGCAGCCCTTCACACCTCGACTCTGACATCTTTGCCTCTGCTGGCGCGCGGCAAGGTACGCGACAACTACGCCGTCGGCACCAACCGCCTGCTGATGGTTGCCAGCGACAGGCTCAGCGCTTTTGACGTGATTTTGGGCGAGCCGATACCCGGCAAAGGTGCGCTGCTCACGCAGATGGCGCTGTTCTGGTTCGGCAAGCTCGGGCACATCTGCCCCAACCACCTGACCGGCGATGCGCCCGAAACTGCGGTCACGCCGGCCGAGCTGCCTCAGGTGGTGGGCCGCTCGATGCTGGTCAAGCGCCTCAAGCCGATTGCGGTCGAGGCCGTGGTGCGCGGCTACCTGGCCGGCAGCGGCTGGCAGGAATACCAGGCTACACAGTCGGTCTGCGGCGTGCCGCTCCCGGCCGGCCTGAAAAACGCCAGCCAGCTGCCCGAGCCCATCTTCACACCCGCCGCCAAGGCCGAGGCCGGCGAGCATGACGAAAACATCAGTTACGCCCAGGTCGAAAAAATCGTCGGCCCTGAGCTCGCGGCTCAGATCAAAAAAATCAGCATCGAGATTTACCAAACGGCTGCGGCGTTCGCCTTGACCAAGGGCATCATCATTGCCGACACCAAGTTCGAGTTCGGGCTGGACGAGCATGGCACGCTGACCCTGATGGACGAGGTGCTGACGCCCGACTCCTCACGCTACTGGCCGGTCGAAGGCTACCAGGCAGCCTTTGTGGCCGGGCACAACCCGCCCAGCTACGACAAACAGTTTGTGCGCGACTGGCTCGAAGCCGTGCGCATCAATGGCAAGCCCTGGGACAAAACGCCGCCCGCACCGCAACTGCCGCCCGACGTGGCGCTGAAAACTGCCGAGAAATACAAAGAAGCATTGGCGCGGTTGATGGGCTGAAGTCTTTTGACAACCCATGAAAAAAGCCCGGTGAGCTTTCGTTCAGCGGGCTTTTTTTATTTGAAAGGGCTGTGCCAGCCCTGTTCAATTTTCGATTAGAACACGTAGATCACACCTACAGCGTATGCATTAGAGCCGGTACCAGAACTAGGTTTCTTGGACAAGAAATCAGCATAAGCCGTGGTGTTTTTCAAGATTTCCTTGTTCACAAAGAACTCTGTGCCTGTGGCCTCAGTCGATGCGTTCTTAGCGCGTTGAACGCCCACATTCACGCCGCCAACAGGGGCGACAAAACCAATCATGCTGCCTTTGGAGTCTTTGGTGCCGGAGTAGTTCACGGCCACCTTAAGAATGCCAAAGTCATAAGATGCGGCCATGGCCGAGACATCACTGCCACCCGTCATGTTCTTGGTCGTCAGGGTAGCAGCGAGAGCTAAGCCACCCGTTGAATAGGTCAGACCCAGCCCGGCCGAGGCTTCACCGCCAGCTACGGTTTTGGCCAGTGATGTGTCAGCTGACTGGTAGCCAGCGTGAATTTTCAAGCCGCCCATTGTTGGTGCAATGTACTGAACTGAACGGGTACCCAGAGCAGTGAACAACAGGCCGCCATCAATGCCTGCTGCGCCGGATGCGGATGCTGTGTTTGCAGCGCCATTCAGGTCAAAGCCGATCATGGTCTGGAAAGCCACCGAGTCTTGACGACCGGCGCGAACCTCACCAAAAGCACCGGATGCACCCACCCAAGCCTGGCGGCCGAACAGTACATTGGTGCTTCCAGTCAGCTTGCCGTCGATGTCTATGCCGCTGGTTTCCAACTGAAAGTTGCCCTTGATGCCTGAGCCCAAGTCGGTGCTGCCCTTCATACCGACGCGGGTCGTTGAATTGCCGCCAAACTTCAGGGAGGCGTTTGTTTTGGCTGCATCCTCAGTGGTGGTTTTGGCAAAGCCAACGTCTGCCAAGCCATAAATAGTCACTTGGGCGTGTGCAGCACCGGCCAGAGCCAAGAGCGCAGCGGCGGGGATCAGCTTTTTCAGCATCATGATGTTGTTCTTTCAAATAGAGTTAAGGGAGTTCCCGATACTTTTATACAAGATCCGTGCCAATTAAAAGTAGCTGCCTCTTACCTCCTTGTCCCCAATTCGGTGCGAAATGCATTCACTTCATGCGTGTTTTGCACGAAAACGGTGTTTAAAACGAAAAGCTCAGTATCTGGTTACAACTCAGTTGAGCATCATGCTGAGCTTTCGCCTGTAGCTGGAGACCAGCGCGGCCTGCGGGTCTTCCTGCACGACGGCCTTGCCCAGCAGCTCGATGCCGGCGGCGGTCTTGCCGGTGGCGCCGGGTGCGTTTTTGGGGCGCGGCGGCGTCAACAACTCCAAAATGGCGACGAATGTTTTGCGCGGGGTTTCCTCGCCCCAGAGCTTGTCGCGCATGATGATCTCCAGCAACTCGTCCATGGCCGCCGTCCACTCGCCCTCGCTCATGAGCACGCGGGCTTTGGCCAGGCGGGTGTCAAAGTCGCGCTTGTTCTGGGCAATCAGGGCGTCAAACTGCTCATAAGGCCACTGGCCGCGCGGGTCGGTGCTGACGAACTCGAGCGCTTTGAGCCACTGGCGCAGCGCCTCAAAGCGCAGTTGCAGCGGAATCTGCACCAGCGCAGGAGCCAAGGCACTTTGGGCGGGGGCCAGCTGGCCGGTGCCGATCAGCAGCTTGACGTAGTCAAATCGCACATCGTCATTGGCCGGGTCAGCGGCCAGGGCTTCGGCCAATTTGTCCTGGGCGCTTTGCACGTCACCGCTTTCTAGCAGGGCCTGCGCCTCGTTCGCCTCGGACTGGGCCAGCACTTCGTTCTCGCCGGGCAGGTGCTTGTCCAGGAACTCCTTAATCTTGCCCTCGGGCAAGGCGCCGGTAAAACCATCCACAGGCCGCCCGCCCATCATCAAGATGCAGGTCGGGATGCTTTTGATGCCAAAAGCCGAGCCGAGCTGCTGCTCCTGGTCAGAGTCGATCTTGGCCAGCTTGAAGCGGCCTGCGTAGGCGACTTCCACTTTTTCAAGCAAGGGGCCCAGTGATTTGCAGGGGCCGCACCAGGGTGCCCAGAAATCGATCAACACCGGGGTGGTCATGGAAGCGGCGATGACTTCCTGTTCAAAATTCGCAATCGTGACATCAATCATGGAAAGGGCAAAAGTAAGGGTTGAACAACGTCGGCTGGCGCCAAAGGCAAAACGATAGCATGCCAGCTTAAAATCATGCCTTTCCCCGCTGACCGGCCCCGCAGCTTTCAAGGCTCACATGACCACTTCCCACACCCCTTCATCCGCACACACCCCCGCCCCCGGCGCCCGCGTTTCAGTGGGTGTGGTGATGGGCTCGAACAGCGACTGGGAAACGATGCAGCACGCGGTGCAGATCCTGCAGCACTTTGGTGTGGCTTATGAAGCGCGCGTGGTTTCGGCGCACCGCATGCCCGACGCTTTGTTTGCCTACGCCGAAGCAGCAGCCGGGCGCGGGCTGCAGGCCATCATTGCCGGCGCCGGTGGTGCGGCGCACCTGCCGGGCATGCTGGCGGCCAAAACCTGCGTGCCGGTGCTGGGCGTGCCGGTGGCCAGCAAGCATCTGCAGGGCGTGGACTCCCTGCACAGCATCGTGCAAATGCCCAAGGGCATTCCTGTGGCCACCTTTGCCATCGGCAACGCCGGTGCGGCCAATGCCGCGCTGTTTGCGGTGGCCCAGCTGGCGCTGCATGACGCGGCACTGGCCGGCCAGCTGCAAGCGTTTCGCGCTGAGCAAACCGCCGCTGCCGCTGCCATGACGCTGCCGCCACTATGAGCGGACCGGCCTCGCCGATTTTGCCGGGCGCCACGCTGGGCGTGATGGGCGGCGGCCAGTTGGGCCGCATGTTTGTGCATGCTGCGCAGCGCCTGGGCTACTTCACCGCCGTGCTCGATGCCGACCCGCAAAGCCCGGCCGGCTTGGTCAGCCACCACCACATTCAGACCGGCTACAGCGACCCTGCCGGCTTGGCGCAACTGGCCGCGCTGTGCGCCGCCATCACCACTGAATTTGAAAACGTGCCGGCAGACGCGCTGGCGCAGTTGGCCGCCTCCCGGCCGGTGGCGCCCGGCGCTGCGGCCGTGGCCATCGCGCAAGACCGGCTGCAGGAAAAAGCCCACTTCAGCGCCTGCGCTGCGGCCTCGGGCGTGGCTTGCGCGCCTTATGCGGTGCTGCAAACACCAGATCAACTGGCAGCTGTGCCGGCCACGCTGCTGCCCGGCATTTTGAAAACCGCGCGCATGGGCTACGACGGCAAGGGCCAGGTGCGCGTCAAAACCGCCGCCGAACTGGCCGCCGCATGGAGTGACCTGAAGCAAGTGCCTTGCGTGCTCGAAAAAATGCTGCCGCTCCAAGCCGAGTTGTCGGTGCTGGTGGCGCGCGGACGGGATGGCCAGGTGGTGAGTTTTGCGCCGCAGCGCAATGTGCATGTGAACGGCATTCTGGCCGTGACGCATGCCTACGAAGGCTGCCTGCCGCCGGCGCTGGTGGCCCGCGCGCGTGCAGCCACCGAGGCGATTGCCGCGCAGATCGGCTACGTGGGCCTGATGTGTGTGGAGTTTTTTGTGGTGACGGGCGCTGACGGGCAAGACACGCTGGTCGTCAATGAAATGGCGCCACGCCCGCACAACAGCGGCCACTACACCCTGGACGCCTGCGATGTGTCGCAGTTCGACCTGCAGGTGCATGCCATGGCCGGCTTGCCGCTGCCTGCGCCGCGCCAGCATTCACCGGCCATCATGCTCAACTTGCTGGGCGACATCTGGTTTGACAGCAGCGGCCGCGAGCGCACCCCCGACTGGTGCGCCGTGCTGGCGCTGCCCGGCACGCATCTGCACCTGTACGGCAAAACCGAAGCGCGGCGCGGCCGCAAGATGGGCCACCTGACCCTCACCGGCGCCGACCTGGCCGGCGTGCAGGCCAGTGCGCGTGCCGCTGCCGGTTTGCTCGGCTTGCCCGACTTACCCGGCCAGGAAGGCCTTTGAATGATTCGCCCCGGCAGCGACCCTGCGGCGATAGCCGAAGCGGCGCAGCGCATTCGCGCCGGCGCCCTGGTCGGCTTTCCAACCGAGACGGTTTACGGTCTGGGCGCCGATGCGTCGAACGACGACGCCGTGGCGCTGATCTTTGCCGCCAAAGGCCGGCCGCCTGAGCACCCGCTGATCGTGCATGTGGCCAGCGCCGCGCAAGTGGCCGACTATGCGAGCGAGGTGCCTGACTTTGCCGCGAGACTGATGGCGGCCTTCTGGCCCGGGCCGCTCACGCTGATATTGCCGCGCCGCACCGGCGTGGCAGCCGCTGCGGCCGGCGGGCAGCACTCAATCGGTTTGCGCTGCCCCGCACACCCGGTGGCGCTGGCCCTGCTCCAAGCCTGCGCCACCGGTCTGGCCGGCCCCAGCGCCAACCGCTTTGGCCGCGTCAGCCCTACCACTGCCCTGCATGTGCAGGAAGAGCTTGGCGAAGACTTGCTGGTGCTCGACGGCGGGCCTTGCGCGGTCGGCATCGAGTCCGCCATCGTTGATTGCACGCGCGGCAGGCCCGTGCTGCTGCGCCCGGGTTTGCTGACCCGCGCGCAACTCGAAGCCGCTTGCGGCCAGCCCGTGCTGGACAAAGACGCGCAGCCGGCAGCGGCCGCGCCGCGCGCGTCGGGCATGCTCGAATCGCACTACGCACCGAATGCCCGTGTGCGGCTGATGGACGCGCTGGCGCTGCAATCGGGGCTCAACACGCTGGACACCAACGCGAAAGGCCCAGCTGCGCGCCCTGGCACAGTTGCTGTTTACGCCCGCAGCCCCTTGCGTCTGAACGCCCCAACCCTGCACCGCCAGATGCCAGACGAGGCGGCGGCCGCGGCGCAGCAGCTGTTTGCAGTGCTGCGCGAACTTGATGCTTTGGGTGTGTCAGAGATCTGGGTGCAAATACCGCCGGATGCCCCCGAATGGGACGGCGTGCGCGACCGCCTGAATCGGGCCGCGGCAGATGGATCCCCGCCTTCGCGAGGATGACGAACGGGCAAGGCAAGCCCTGCGCACTGCTTACGGCTTCAGACGACTTCCAGCGCAGGGGCCTGCGCCACTTCTGCGGTGATCTCGTAAGAGCGCAGGCGTGCCGTGTGCTCAAAAATCTGGCCGGCGATCATCAACTCGTCTGCGCCTGTGCGTTCGATGAAGGCGTTCATCTCACGCCGAACGGTATCGGGTGAGCCGATCGCGTAGCTTTGGCGCACGCTGTCCAGCAGCGCATGCTCTTGCGGGCCGATGTGCTGTAAATAGTCAGCACGCGGCGGCGGTAATTTGGCCGGGCGACCGCTGCGCAGGTTGATGAAAGCCTGCTGCTGCGAGGTCACCAGCACGCGGGCTTCTTCGTCGGTGTCAGCGGCAAACACATTGAAGCCGAGCATCACATAGGGTTTGGCCAGCCGCGCTGAAGGCTGAAAACGCGCGCGGTAAATCTCGATGGCCTGCATCATTTGCGCGGGCGCAAAGTGCGATGCAAACGCAAAAGGCAAGCCCAGGTGCGCGGCCAGCTGCGCGCCGAACAA
>CANIDW010000063.1 GCA_947466165.1 Comamonadaceae bacterium
CGGGGGTGGCACCGACCACGACCCAGTCGCGGTCTTGCACCGGCAAGCCCAGCAAGGCATCGCGAACCGCACCGCCGACCATGTAAATTTGCATGCGCC
Source organism: Comamonadaceae bacterium (assembly GCA_947466165.1). Taxonomy (GTDB): domain Bacteria; phylum Pseudomonadota; class Gammaproteobacteria; order Burkholderiales; family Burkholderiaceae_C; genus Polaromonas. Next base: position 100 of record CANIDW010000063.1, read on the forward strand.
AAGTGTAGGTTCAGCCGCAGCGGGTGCCGCCGGGCCGGGAGAGCTCAGCGTTGGAGCCGGAACGGCTCCTCGAAATCACGGAAATCATGCTCGGCCAGTGCGCCCTCTACCCAGGCCTTGACGCCTGGCAGCGCACAGACGCGCGCCATGTAAGCGGCGATGGCCTCAGGCACCGGCAGCGCATAGGTTTGGAGGCGCATCACCACCGGGGCAAAGTAAGCGTCGGCCGAGCTGAAAGTGCCAAACAGCATGGGGCCGCCGTGCTGTGCCAGCAGCTCGCTCCACATGGCCACCAGCCGCGCCACATCAGCGCGCACGGCGGGTTTGTCGCGCCAGGCCAGTTGGCCGATGTCCGGCAGGCTGGCCTCGATGTTCATCGGGCAGGCGCTGCGCAGCGCTGCAAAGCCGCTGTGCATCTCGGCGCAGATGCTGCGCGCACGTGCACGGGCTTGGATGTCTGCCGGCCAGAGTTGTTTGTCTGGAAATTTTTCAGCCAGGTACTCGGCAATCGCCAGCGTGTCCCACACCGCCAGGTCACCATCGACCAGCGCCGGCACCTTACCGACAGGGCTGACGGGGTCGATGACTTTTTTGAAGTCGGAGTCGGGCGCGAAAGAGTCAAAGCGCGCCATGACTTCTTCAAAGGGTATGCCCGCTTGCGTGAGCAAAACCCAGGGGCGCATGGACCAGGACGAGTAGTTTTTGTTACCGATGTAGAGCTTGAGCATGGCGGGTCTTAAAACCTTCCTGCGGTCTTGCGTTTGAGTGACAAACCGCTGCGCGGGCCGCGACTGCCCAGGTAGCCGGGGGCAATGGCGCTCAGCGCTGCGGGTGTGATGCCCAGGGCGCTCAGGCCCGGGAAATGGCCTGTGGCCACGTTGGGTACTTTCATCGAATCCATGTTGTCGCGGCTGAGCACCGGCTCGCCGGGCATGAGCTCCATCAGCCTGGCTTGCACGCGGGCCACGGCGTCGGGCAGCGCGAGTACCGGCCGGCCTCTTCCCTCATGGATACCTGCGTAGCCGCCGGCCAGTTGCACCAGATGTTTGAGCTTGAAAACGTCCGGCCCGACAGCCTCATAGGTCTGACCGATGCTGCTGTGCTGGAACTCGCCATGCAAAGCCTGCAGCACAGCCTTGGCGACATCTTCCACCCACACGGGCTGAAAAAGCGCATGGGCTCCGGCCAGGGGAATCACCGGCAGAAGCTGCTGAAGCTGCGCAAAGACATTGAGAAATTTGTCCTCAGCGCCAAAGATCACGCTGGGCCTCAGGATCGTCAGGTCAAGGCTGGCGTGCTGCAGCACTTGCTCAGCGCGGCTCTTGCTGCGCAGGTACATCGAGGGCAGCGCAGCAGGGTTGCGGGTATCAGCCCCTAAGGCGCTGACATGCACCAGACGGCGCACAACGCCGGCCTGGCAGGCGCGGGCGATTTTGTCGGCCAGTTGCACATGCACCTTGTCAAAGGCCGCTTCCTTGCCTTGCAGGATGGCCACCAGATTGACCACTGCATCATGGACATGCACCAGACCTTGCAACACCGCCGCGTCATGAATGTTGGCCTCCAGAACGGTGAGCGTGGGCAGCATGGCGATGGCGTTGGCATGCGTACGCTGGCGCGTGGGCACGGTGACCCGGCAGCCAGCGCTCACGAGTTTTTCACAGACATGGCGGCCGACAAAGCCGGTACCGCCCAAAACGAGGATTTTTTTCATATCCCCATTTTGCTTCAGCCGCCCATGCCGCGCTTGGCGGCATGGTGCTGCATCAATCCAACTTCAGGCCCAGGGTTTTGGTCAGGCTGGAAAAGCGGTCAATGTCTTCGTGAACAATTTTCTTGAATGCCGCCGGGTCGTCATAAGCGGGGGTGTAGCCCATCGAGATCAGTTTTTCTTTGACATCCGGCATCTGGACGATTTTCATCACACGCTCATACAGTTTGGCTTGCAAGGCCGGCGAGGTCTGGGATGGCACCAGCAGTCCATGCCACTGGTTGATCTGGTAGCCGGGGAAACCTTGCTCGGCGACTGTCGGAACGGCGGGCAGCTGCAAGGTTCTTTCGGCCGAGGTGATGCCCAGGGCCAGCAGCTTGCCCGACTTGATATGGGGCGCTGCGCTGGACGCGGTGATGATGGCCATCGGTACCTGGCCGCCCATCACATCGCGCAAGGCCGGACCGCAACCCGCGTAGGGCACATGCGTCATGTTGACCTTGCCATTGATATTGATCACCGCCCCGGCCAGGTGCTGGGGTGTGCCATTGCCGCAAGAGCCGAAGGACACCGGGTTTTTGGCCGGCTTGGCAGCGGCAATCAGCGCTGACAGTTGCTTGTAAGGCGAGTCAGCCGGCACCACGATCACGGAGGGTATAAAAGCCACGTTGATGATGGGCGACAAATCCTTTTTGGGATCAAAAGGCATGTTGCTGAAAACACCGGGGTTGATGGCGTAGGAGCTGTTCACCATCAACAGGGAATAACCATCCGGACCTTTATCGGCCACATGCTTGGCGCCCACGTTGCCGCTGGCGCCGGCGCGGTTTTCAACGATGGCCGACTGGCCGAAGGCCTCTGTGAAATGGTTGCCGAGCAGGCGCGCCAGAATGTCTGTGCCGCCGCCGACCGGGAAGGTCACGACGACGGTGATGGGCTTGCTGGGAAAGTTTTGCACGGGCTCTGTGCTTTGCGCCCAGCCGGTAGACACCGCCATCATCGAGAAAGCCACCCCGCCTAAAACATGCATCTTATTGAGCTTGAACATAAACACTCCTTGGTTGAAAAATTTGAAAGGGCTGTCGTAACATCAAGTAGCCAAAATCATTGGTGCGACAGAACGACTGAAGTGAAAACAATCCATATCCACAGCTGGGCCGAGTTTTTGGACCAGGTCTCGCAACTCGATCAGTGGGCTTTTCGGGGTCAGCCGCGCGCGGACCTGCCCTTGCTCAGTTCGCTGTCGCGACGCCTGATGCGTTTTTCGGGAAACCAGCAACTCTGGCCTTTGCTCGAGCGCCGCACCTTGCGGATTTTTCGCCGCAAGGCCCACGTTCATGTGACGGACCCGAACCTGCTGCAAAACGACTTGCGCTGTCTGGCCATGATGCAGCATCACGGTGGCGCCACCCGTTTGCTGGATTTCACCAAGTCGCCTTTTGTGGCAGCTTTTTTTGCGCTGGAGTCGGCTTACAACGACAGTGTGGTGTACGCCCTGAACACGCCCGCGCTCTGGCACCGCGTGCCGCGCTTTGATACCGCACTCACCCGCCAGACCATAGACCCGCGGGTGCCGCACAACTTTGAGAAGTATTTTTTTAACAATCATTTGCCGCTTGTCTGGTTTGGCGAGCCGTCAGAGATGGACCAGCGGCTGATCGCGCAGTCCGGCCTGTTTGTGGTGCCCGGTCAGCTTGATAAAACACTGGACGAACTGCTGGCCAGTTACAGCGCGCAAGGTGAGTCATTGCTGGTGCAGCTGGTGCTGGACAAGTCGGTGCGCCAAGAGGCCATGAAAGAGTTGTACCGGATGAACATCACTTACGCCTCCTTGTGGCCTGACATAGATGGTTTGTCCCGTTCGATGAACCAGGAGCTGGAGATCATCTGGCAACCCCTGGTCGACGAATTTCTTTGATGCAGTCTTGCACATTTCAGATCTCCAAGGCGTAGCCATGGTTTTGTTCGGCCAGCTGGCTTGCAAGCTGCAACTGCGCCATGTTGGTGCCTTGTATCAGGTACAGAAGCTCACCCTTGTGCACTTTGTCGCCCACAGACTTCTTGAGATCAACACCTGCAAGTTTCAAGCCCGGCGCGCCGGCTTGCCGTGCGATGCCTGAAATGATGCCGCCGTCAATCGCGCGCACCAGCCCGGCTTGAGCGGCCCGCACTTCGACTTGCTGGGTGGCCTGATGGTCGGCCGGCACAAGGCCCTGCTGCGCGACGATGGCGTCCATGCGGCGGCGGGCGGCACCCGACTCCAAAAGCTCGGTGGCCAGCCGGTGGCCGTTTTCATAACTGCCCACGGCGGGGTCTAGCGCCAGAATATGTGCCGCAAAGAAAAGTGATTTGGCCCGCAGATCTGCGGGGGCTTGCGGATGGTTGTCAAGCACCTGCATCACGTCGCGCGCCTCCAGCGCAGGGCCGATGCCGCAGCCGATGGGGCCGCTGCCATCGGTGGGGAAAGCCTTGACCACCAGGCCCATCGCGCTGCCTACGCTTTCAAACAAGCGGGCCAGTTCACTGGCCTCTTCCAGCGTCTTGACCTTGCCGCTGCCGGCATAAGGAATGTCAATGACCACATGCGTCGCGCCTGCGGTGAATTTTTTGGACAGGATGGAGGCCACCGACCAATTGCGGGTGTCCAGCCCGAAGGGCCGCACGATCGGGTTGATGGCGTCGTCCAGCACCGAATGATTGAGCTTGCCGTTCCAAACAATGCAGCCCTTGGTCGACAGCACGCAGGCCTGGACCTCGTCGAAACTCAGGTCAACGCGCGCCAGTACTTCCATGGCATCCGCAGTACCCGCCGCCGAGGTGATGGCCCGGGACGAGGTTTTGGGTATCAGCAAACCATGGGCTGCCACGATGGGGATGACCACCATGGTGACGCGACTGCCCGGAATGCCGCCCATCGAATGCTTGTCCACCACCATGGCCTGGGGCCAGGCCAGGCGCGGATACAGCAAGGTGCGCGCATGTGCCAGACCGACGATTTCGTCATGCGTCAGATGCAGCGTGCAGGCGACCAGAAAGGTCTGCACATCCGCCAGCGGAAAACCGCCACGGATGATGGCCGGCAAAAGCTGCGCGTAGCTGTCACGGCTCAGGGCTGAGCCGCCAATCTTCTGGTACAAAAAATGTTCGGCTTGATCCGGCGCAACGGCATCGAGCAGCAGAGCCGCTTTGAGCCGGCTCACGCCGATATCCAGGCTCAGATCGTTCATCACGCGCACGCTGGGCACACCAGAGGGCAGCGCGAGTGAGGCACGCTGGAGTCGGCGCTCAATTTCTTCAGGGCTTTCCCTGCTGCGCGAATTCAAGCGGGCACGCAGCACGTCAAGGGGGGCATTCACCTCAATGACTTTGAGGCTGGAAACTTTGCGCTGCAAGGGCTCAATCATGTTGCGCGAGCCATTGGCAATCACATGCATGCCGCTGGCGATCGCATCAAGCAAAGAGGCCGGCAAGCCATACATCAGGCCATGGGCTTGCCAGGTGATCAGGAAGTCGCCGTTTTTCTCCCGGGCCAGAAACTCGGCTTCAGAGCAGCTGTCATGGTCTTCGGTGTGCGCCACGGCCTCGCGCGTGATGACCCGGCGCGCAAAAATGAATTGCCCCGGCGGCAGCAAAGGCTGCACGCCGGACAACAGGCTGTCCTTGCCTGCGCCGCTCGGGCCGACTACAAAAAAGAAATTGCCAGACACAGCGATTCCCTTCGGTGCGGTATCGACTCAGTCGTCCAGCCCGATGTCGACCGGGGGCGCTGCCTGAGTGATCTTGCTGGTGGAGATGTAATCCACGCCGGTCTCGGCAATCGCCCGGATGGTCTTGAAATTGATGCCGCCTGAGGCTTCAATCTTCGCCTTGCCGGCCACCATGCCCACCGCGGTGCGCATGTCTTCGAGCGCCATGTTGTCCAGCATGATGACGTCGGCGCCGGCTTGCAGGGCTTCAGCCACTTGCTCAACGCGGTCGCACTCGACTTCAATCTTGGTGAGTATGGGCAGCAGCTTGCGGGCACTGGCCACGGCCTTGGTAATGCCGCCGGAGACCACGATGTGGTTGTCCTTGAGCATGACGCCGTTGTCCAGGCCCAACCGGTGGTTCAGCCCGCCGCCGCAAACCACGGCGTGCTTTTCCAGCATGCGCAGGCCGGGTGTGGTCTTGCGCGAATCAATCAGGCGGGTTTTGGTGCCGGCGATTTCAGCGTTGTAGCGCGCGGTTTCAGTGGCAATGCCGCACAAGCGTTGGGAGATGTTGAGCGCGGTGCGCTCTGCCGTCAAAATGCTGCGCGCCGGGCCGGTCACGGTCAGCAGACGCGTGCCTTTTTCCACTTTGTCACCGTCTTTGACGAAGCGCGTGACTTTGAGTTGCGCGTCGTACTTGCAAAACACCCGGGCCGCCACATCGATGCCGGCCACATGCATAGGCTCGCGCGCGTTCATGTGAAAGGTGCCCATGGTGTCCTGGTCAATCATCAGCTGGGCCGTCAGATCGCAGTAGCCGATGTCCTCTGTCAGCCAGAGATCAATCAGTTTCTCGGTTTGGAACACGTCATACATATCTATCCTTTGAATCAGTCAATGAATTGCGCTACGTCAATAGCCAATAAAAATTTCATGTAGTGCATACTACACCAAATAATGTAGTACGCACTACATGAAAACCCGCGTTCCAAAATATCAAAAGTCGACGATCTTCGCCGCTTTGGCAAGCGCTGCGCCAGGCTCAGCCTGAGCGGCGGGTGTCACTGATGTCAGTGGGCTGCCGGCAAGGCCCGCAGGCGGGAGACGGTTGAGGCTATGTCCGCCCAGGCCGGCTGCCCCGGGGCATAGCGGCTGCGCATGTAGCCGGCCAGCGCGGCTATCTGCTCGTCGCTCAGGCTGTGCCTGAAGGCCGGCATGAACCCGATGTCGGCGCTGGCTGGTGTGCGTATGCCGTCCAGGATGTTGCGTACCAGGTTGTCAGGCCGCGCACTGTGCAGATTGCTGTTCAGGGCCAGCGGTGTGTTCACGCCCAGTAAACGCGGCCCTTCACCGTCATGGTGACAAGATGCGCAAGCCCCATTGAAAAGCCGCTGACCTTCGTTGCGCAGGCGGAGCTCGGCTTGTTGCGCACTCAGCACCACCTGCCTTGCCTGCGCGGCGATGTCTTTGTCACTCACCTCGGCATTGAAGGAGGCCAGGTAACTGGCCATGGCCTGTACATCAGCATCGGGCAGGTGCCGCAATTCTTTGACCACATCACCCATGGGGCCGGCGGCAACACCGTGCGCTTCAGTGTGGCCCTGGCGTAAATAGCGGTAAAGCTCATTCTGCGTCCATGGCACTGGCGCGCGTGACAGCGATGTCAGTGCCGGGGCTTCCCAACCATCGACCATGGCACCGGCCAAAAACGCCTTGCCGCCGATTTCAGCGCCCAACGCGTTGCGCGGCGTGTGGCAAGCGCTGCAATGGCCCAGGCCATTGACCAGGTAAGCGCCGCGGTTCCACTCGGCGCTTTGGCCGGGCTCGGGCACAAAGGGTTTGGCGTCATGAAACAAGCCGTTCCAGGCGGCCATCAGGGGCCGCACGCTGAAAGGAAAAGTCATCTCGGCCGGCGGCGTGGGGGCCGACACCGCCGGCTGCGCCATCAGGTAGGCGTAAATGGCGGTCAGGTCCTGGTCGCTGGTTTTGGCGAACGAGGTGAAAGGAAAGGCCGGGTAGAGGTGCCGGCCGTCGCGCGAGATGCCTTCGCGCATGGCGCGCTCAAAAGCCGCATAAGTCCACAGGCCCAGACCGGTTTGGGCATCGGGCGTGAGGTTGGTGGTGAAGACGCGGCCGAAGGGTGTCTGCATGGCCAGACCGCCTGCATTCGGCATGCCGCCCGGGGCGGTGTGGCAGCCCGCGCAATTGCCGGCCGCAGCCAGTTGCCGGCCGCGCTCGATGGTCGCTTGCGTGTACACCGTGCCAACACCCTGGCCGGCTGGTGGCAAGGCTGAACGCCAACCCGCCAGCGCGGCGACCAGCCCGAGCAAGCCGCCCAACACGGCGGCACTGCGCGATTTCCAGCCCA
>CANIDW010000064.1 GCA_947466165.1 Comamonadaceae bacterium
CCGCTTTGATGAATGACCTGCGGCCTTTGCGCAGGATGAATCAGGGCCAAGGCCTGGGGCACCAGTTCGTTGAGCGCGCGTGCGCCCAGACTGCCACCGACCACCAGCAATTTCAGCGGGCCGCTGCGACCGGCAAAGCGCTCAGCGGCAGCCGGCTGCTGCGTGAAGGCGGGTCGCAATGGGTTACCCACCCATTGCGCATTCTTGAGAACATTCGGAAAGGCGGTAAAGACACGGTCGGCCACCTGTGCGAGCACGCGGTTGGCCATGCCGGCGACTGAGTTTTGCTCATGCAAGATCAGTGGCTTGCCCAGCAGCACGCTCATCATGCCGCCCGGAAAGGTGATGTAGCCGCCCAGCCCGAGCACCACATCCGGGCGCACGCGGCGCAGCACCTGAATGCTTTGCCAGAAGGCTTGCAACAGTCGCAAGGGCAAAAAGGCCAGTGTGAGAGGGCCCTTACCTCGAACACCGGAAAAATCAATCGCCTCAAAAGCAATGCCGCGCGCCGGCACCAGCTGGCTTTCCATGCTGGGCTGACCGGGCCGACCCTTGCCGCCCAGCCAATGCACGTTCCAGCCGCGCTCGCGCAAGGCCTGGGCCACGGCCAAGCCCGGGAAAATATGACCGCCTGTGCCGCCGGCCATGATCAATGCTGTGCGAGCCGGCTGCATCAACGCCCTCCCCGCTGCATCAGAATGCGGTTTTCATGGTCAATGCGCAACACCACGGCCAAGGCCACCATGTTCATCAAAATGGCAGAGCCGCCGTAGCTCATCAGCGGCAAGGTCAGGCCCTTGGTAGGCAGGGCGCCCAGGTTCACACCCATGTTGATGAATGCTTGAAAACCGATCCAGATACCCACGCCCTGGGCCACCAGGCCGGGGAACAAGCGGTCCAGCGCAATCGACTGGCGGCCGATGTGAATGATCCGGCGCGTCAGCCACATGAAAAGCCCCAGCAGTACAAGAACCCCGACCAGACCGAATTCCTCACCGATCACCGCCAGTAAAAAGTCGGTGTGTGCTTCCGGCAGCCAGTGCAATTTTTCAACACTGCCGCCCAGCCCGACACCGAATATTTCGCCGCGCCCGAAGGCGATCAAGGAATGAGACAACTGAAATCCCTTGCCCAGCGCATGCTTGGCATCCCAAGGGTCCAGGTAGGCAAAAATCCGCTCGCGCCGCCAGTCGCTGAGCGCCACCATCAATGCAAATGCGATCACCACCACGGTGGAGATGGCAAAAAACATGCGGGCGTTCACTCCGCCCAGAAACAAAATGCCCATGGCAATCACCGAGATCACCATGAAGGCACCCATGTCGGGCTCGGCCAAAAGCAAGACGCCGACGATCGCCACCGCAGCAGCCATCGGCAACACGGCGCGAAAGAACCGTTCCTTGACATCCATCTTGCGCACCATGTAATCGGCGGCGTAAAGCAAGACGGCAAATTTCGCCAGCTCGGAAGGCTGGAAGTTCATAAAGCCCAGCGAGATCCAGCGCCGCGCGCCATTGACGCTTTTACCCACAAAAGGCAGCAAGACCAAGACCAGCAACACCAGCGAAGCAATGAACAACCAAGGCGCCATCTTTTCCCAGACAGCCAGTGGCACCTGAAAAACCACCACCGCCATCACCAAGGCCATGCCCAACGACATCAAGTGCCGCATCAAAAAATGACTGTGCTGGTACTGAGAAAACTTCGGGTTGTCCGGCATGGCAATCGAAGCGGAGTACACCATCACCAAGCCCCAGATCAGCAAAGCCAGCGTCACGCCAACCAGCGCCTGATCAAAGCCAAGCAGGCGCACCGGCGTTGCGTTGCTGACGCGGCCCATGCTGGTTCGCACAGGCAGTGCGTCCGGATCAGCCGCACCGGCGCCGAACCAGGACACCAGACGCTGTGCAACGCTCATAGCGTGACCCCCTCGCCCAGTGCAAGTGCCTGCACTGCATCACAAAACACCTGTGCACGGTGGCCGTAGTTGTCAAACATGTCGAAGCTCGCGCAGGCCGGTGACATCAGCACCGCATCGCCGTTCTGCGCCCGGTCGGCCGCCAGCGCTACCGCAGCGGCCATGCTGTCAGCCGACAGCAATTGAACACCGGTGCTTTCAAGGACGGCACGGATCAATGGCGCATCGCGACCGATCAGCACCACGGCGCGCACATAGCGCGACACCGGCGCCGCCAGCGGCGTGAAGTCCTGCCCTTTGCCCTCGCCACCCAGTATCAACACCAGGCGCCGCTCGGGGCCCAAACCATGCAGGGCTGCCGCAGTGGCACCAACATTGGTGCCTTTGCTGTCATCAAAATATTCAACCCCGCGCACTACCGAGATCGAAGCCATGCGGTGCGGCTCGCCACGGTATTCACGCAGACCATGCAACATCGGCGCCAGTGAGCAACCGGCCGCTGCAGCCAGACCCAACGCGGCCAGGGCATTGGCGGCATTGTGCAGACCGCGTATGCGCAAAGCGTCGACCGGCATCAGGCGCTGCACATACAGCGGGGTTTCTTCTTCATGGCGGCGCTTGACGGTTTCATCTGCCTGGCTGGCGCGCACCAGCCAGGCCATGCCGTTGACACTCTCAATGCCGTAGTCGCCGGGCTGGGTCGGCATGTCCGTGCCGAAGGTGTGTACTTTGCGCGCCGGCACACGGTTTTTAGCGGATGATTTGCCAGATGCCTTGGCGCCAGCTTTCTCAACAGCCGGTAGCGCTTGCATCACCAGCGGGTCTTGCCGGTTGAGCAGCATCACGCCATGCTGGCCGTACACCGCCGATTTAGCGCGCACATAAGCGTCCATGCTGCCGTGCCAGTCCAGATGGTCCTGGCTGATGTTGAGCACGGTAGCTACGGTAGGTTCAAAATCCGTGACACCTTCGAGCTGAAAACTGGACAGCTCCAGCACCCACACATCTGGCAAGGCTTCGCTGTCCATGCAGTCCGACAAGGTGTCCAGCAATGTCGGGCCGATATTGCCGGCCACGGCCACCTTTTTGCCGGCACGCTGAACCAGCTGCCCTGTCAATGCGGTCACGGTGGTCTTGCCGTTGGTGCCTGTGATGGCAATCACCTGCGGGCGGTAAGCCAGCGAGACAGGGGGCGGCACCAGGAACACCGGCGCGCTGTCATCATCCCCGGGCAGCATTTCGTCTGTGGGCTGCGCTGATGCTGCCTGCTGCGCAGAACCGGCTGGTATTTCCAACTCTGCGACTTCAGGCACAGCTGCCGGCGCTGTCTCATCCGGTGCAGGAACTTGCGGCTCAGGCTCCTGACCCAGTTCGCGCAAGGCCTGTCCAAACAAGCTCAGCTCATTGCCCCAGGTCGTTGCCTTGTCTTGGCTTGCCAGCAGCACGGGCGCAATGTCTGCTGGCGACAAGCCGGGGCTGCGCAAAATCAAGTCAAAGGTTTCAGCGCCGGCCATGAGTGCCGCAAAGTCACCGGCCACAAAGCGCACGCAGGGCAACTGCTGTAAGGCGCTCAGCTGCGGCGGCGCGCTGCGGGTGTCGGCCACGGTCACAGTGCTGCCATGACGCACGCACCAGCGTGCCAGCGCCAGGCCGGACGCGCCGAGCCCGAGCACCAGAACCTGTTGACCGGCTAAATTTTTCATCGCAGTTTCAAGGTCGATAAACCGACCAGACACAGCAGCATGGTGATGATCCAGAAGCGCACAACCACTTGCGTTTCTTTCCAGCCGCTTTTCTCAAAATGATGGTGCAGCGGCGCCATTTTCAGGATGCGCCGGCCGCTGCCGTATTTTTGTTTGGTGTATTTGAAATACACCACCTGCAGCATGACCGACAAGGCTTCAGCCACAAAGATGCCACCCATGATGGCCAGCACAATCTCCTGACGCACGATCACGGCGATGGTGCCCAGAGCCGCGCCCAGCGCCAGCGCGCCCACATCACCCATGAAGACCTGGGCCGGATGGGTGTTGAACCATAAAAAGGCCAGCCCCGCACCGGCCATCGCGGCGCAAAAAATCAGCAGCTCGCCCGCGCCCGGAATGTGCGGCAAAAACAAGTAACGCGAAAACACCGCACTGCCGGTGACGTAAGCAAAAACGCCGAGCGCCGAGCCCACCATGACGACGGGCATGATCGCCAGGCCGTCCAGGCCGTCGGTCAAATTCACCGCGTTGCTGGAGCCCACGATCACCAGGTAAGTCAGGATCACAAAGCCAAAGACACCCAGGGGGTAGCTGACTTCCTTGAAAAACGGCAGTAAAAGACCGGCCTTGGGCGGCAGGTTCACATCAAAACCCGATTGCACCCAGCTCAAGAAAAGCTCCAGCACCCGCAGATTGGAGCTCTCAGAAATACTGAACACCAGGTACAGCGCAGCCAGCAGACCGACCAGGGACTGCCATAAGTACTTGTCGCGCGAGCGCATGCCTTCGGGATCTTTGTGAACCACTTTGCGCCAGTCATCGGCCCAACCGATGGCACCGAAGCCCAGCGTGACCAGCATCACAATCCACACGAAACGGTTGCTCAGGTCGGCCCACAGCAGCGTAGCAATGGCAATCGCCAGCAGCACCAGCACGCCACCCATGGTGGGCGTGCCGCTCTTGCTCAGGTGCGTTTGCATGGCGTACTCGCGGATCGGCTGGCCGATCTTCAGCGCCACCAGGCGCCGGATCACGAAAGGCCCGGCGATCAAACCGATCAGCAAGGCCGTCAGCGCTGCCATGACGGCCCTGAATGTCAGGTACTGGAACACCCGGAAAAAACCGAATTCAGGCGACAGGGTTTGCAGCCACTGGGCCAGGTTGATCAGCATGCTTTTTCCTTTGGGGCAGATGACAACGGCTGTGATGCGGCCGCCGCTTGTTGCTGCATGTCCTCAAGCACACGCTCCATCTTCATGAAGCGCGATCCCTTGACCAGTGCGCTGGCGCAGCCCGGCAGGTGTTGCCTGACGTCTTGCAGCAGCGCTTCAAAATCTGCGTGATGGCGTGCGCCCGGGCAGGCTGCAGCGGCGTGCTGCATCAGCACTCCCGTGCAGACCAGCTGCTCGATACCACATGCCTTTGCATAGGCTCCGATCTCCGCATGAAACTCAGGACCGCGCTCGCCCACTTCACCCATGTCGCCCAAGACCAGCAGGCGGGGCCCAGGCAGCTCGCTGAGCACCAGGATGGCCGCACGCACCGAATCGGGATTGGCGTTGTAGCTGTCGTCCACCACCGTCAGCGACTGGCCGGCCAGCGACAGTTGCCATGCGCGTGAGCGGCCCTTGACGGGAACAAATGCCGTGAGTCCTGCGGCAATCGCCGCCAGAGGCACGCCTGCGGCCAGCGCACAGGCAGCCGCAGCCAAGGCATTTTTGACGTTGTGGCGACCGGCCACGTTCAGCGCAAAGACCAGGGCGCCAGCGGGTGTTGTTGCCTTGACTTGCCAGCTGCGCCCGGTCCAGCTGGCGCTGCCGCTGACGTCTGCAGCACTGTCCAGGGCAAAGGTGATGGTGCGACGCGCACCGGCCAGTGCACGCCAGATCGGCGTGTGCGCATCGTCGGCCGGAAAAACCGCCACGCCGTCATCGGCCAGCGCGCTGATAACAGCACCGTTTTCACGCGCCACCGCTTCCACCGTGACCATGAACTCCAGATGCTCACGCTGCGCGTTGTTGACCAGCGCCACAGTGGCTTGCGCCATGGCAGCCAATTCGGCAATTTCGCCGGGGTGGTTCATGCCAAGCTCGACCACACCGGCCTGGTGCGAGGCTCGCAAGCGCAAGAGCGTCAGCGGCACGCCGATGTCGTTGTTGAAATTGCCTTCGGTGGCAAATGCCTGCTTGCCCCTGAAGTTGCGCAGGATGGCCGCGATCATTTGCGTGACGGTGGTCTTGCCGTTGCTACCGGTGACTGCTACCAGCGGCAACTTGAACTGCGCGCGCCAGCCGGCAGCCAGCTGGCCCAGCGCCGCTTTGCTGTTAGCCACCTGCAAGCCCGGCAAGCCCGCTTCGGCCAGGCCCTGCTCTGCCAAGGCGGCGACAGCGCCCTGGGCGCCGGCTTGCCTTAAAAAATCATGGGCATCAAATCGCTCGCCCTTGAGCGCAACAAACAAGTCGCCACTGCGCAGGCTGCGCGTGTCAGTGTGCACACGCGAAAATTGCAGTGAAGCCTCGCCCACCAACCGCGCGCCCGGCAGCATGGTCTGGGCCTGGGCAAGCGTCATCATGCGCCAGCCCCTGAGACTTGCGCGGTGTAGCTGGCCAACGCCGCCTCAGCCAGCACACGGTCGGAAAACGGCAGTTTCTGGCCCAGGATTTCCTGGTAATTTTCATGTCCCTTGCCCGCCACCAGCACCACATCGTGTGCGCCGGCCTGCTGTACTGCCGTGACAATCGCGATGGCCCGGTCGGCTTGCACCTGCGCTGATGCCGATGCCGGCAAGCCGGTCAGTATGTCGGCCATGATGGCTTTGGCGTCTTCGCTGCGCGGGTTGTCACTGGTGATCACCAGATGGTCGGCGCCGGCAGCCGCGGCAGCCGCCATCAGCGGGCGCTTGCTGGCGTCGCGGTCACCGCCGCAACCAAACACGCAGTTGAGCCGGCCGCCCCGCTGATGCGCCAGTGGCCGCAGTGCTTGCAGCACTTTGGCCAAGGCGTCCGGCGTGTGGGCGTAATCAATCACCACCAGCGGCCGGCCTTCGATAGCCAGTGTTTCCATGCGTCCGGGTACCGGGCTCAAGCCGGAGCAGCTGTCAGCAATCTTTTGCAGCGGCAGACCCAGGCTGCGCAAGGCTGCGATCACGCCCAGCAAATTGGCCACGTTGTAGCTACCGACCACCGGCGCTTGGATCTGACAGACTGTCTGGCCTTCGTGCACTTCAAAGCTCATGGTGTTCAGGCCATAGCGGATTGCATCTGCCCTCAAGCGCGCAGGACCGGTGGCCGACACAGTCCACAGATCCAGGGCGCGCGATTTCAATGCCTCAGCCAGGCCCAGGCCGTGAGCGTCATCGATGTGGATCACCGCTGCCTTCAGTCCGGGCCAGTCAAAGAGTTTGACTTTGGCGGCCCAGTAGGCCTGCATCGTGCCGTGATAGTCCAAATGGTCTTGGGTGAAATTGGTGAAGATGGCGGTGTGCACCTTTGTCGCGTCAAGGCGGTGCTCAGCCAGGCCGATGGAAGAGGCTTCTATAGCGCACGCCTCATAAGCTTCCTTCACCAGGCGGCGTAAAGCCTGCTGGAAAATCACCGGGTCCGGCGTCGTCAGCCCGTTGAAAACCACAGCGCCCGGCTCGCCAATACCCAGGGTGCCCACCACAGCACAGCGCTGGCCCAAGCGGCTCAGGGCCTGCGCCAACCACCAGGCGGTCGAGGTCTTGCCGTTGGTGCCAGTGACTGCCAGCACCGTCAAGTGCTCGCTGGGCTGGTCAAAGTAGGCGGCAGCAATAGGGGCGGCATCCCGCTTGAGGCCGGCGTAAGTGGCCACACGCGCATCACGCCAGTCGAAGGCCTGCGCACCGTCTGCTTCCACCAGGCAGGCAGAGGCGCCTTCGGCCAGCACATCGGCCACGTAACGCCGCGCATCGGTAGCCGCACCCGGCCAGGCCAGAAAACCGTCACCCTGGCGCACATGGCGGCTGTCAGAGCGCAGCGTACCAGTGATGCGCTGCTGCAACCAGCTGGCAGCCGCTTGCGGTGTGGCCAAGGCCTGCATGGACGATGACGCGTTCACAGCGACTCCTCCACCGGGTTGGCCACGATTTGCGGCTTGACCGTCACATCGGGTTGCACATTCATCAGGCGCAGCGTTTGCTGCACCACTTCACTGAAAACAGGCGCTGCCACCACCCCGCCGAAATATTGTCCGTTGCTGGGCTCGTCAATCATCA
>CANIDW010000065.1 GCA_947466165.1 Comamonadaceae bacterium
GTCGAAACCGACCAGCTCAAGGTTTCCAATGGCTGGGTCCGTTGCGGCCAGTGCGATGGCGTGTTTGACGCTTCTGCCCATTTCCAGGTTCTACCGCAAGCTCCCGCGACCGACGTGGCTCCCAACCCGGAAAGTCTGTACGAGCCCCCGGCCGCCGCGTCACAAACTCTGAGCTCTGAGCACCTGCCGGAGCCGACACCCTCTGTTGCCGCCGCGCCCCGTGCACCCGTGTCGGATGCCTTGTCGAGTTATTTGTCTTCGCCCAATGAAGAAGAATCTCACCAGGCCTTGTCTCCGCCGGCCGCGCCGCTTGACAGCGATGCACGCCGCGCGCTTTATGGCCGGGAGCCCAAGAACCTGGTCATCACCGAAGCGCCACGCGGCCGCAAGCCCGAAGTCAGCTTTATCAACCCAGTACAAGCCCGCGTCAGTCGTTCGCGTCCTTGGTTGCGTACTTTGGCTGCGCTGGTTCCACTGGCTTTGCTGCTCTTGCTCCTGGTGCAATTCTTGCCCAATCAACGCGATGCTTTGGCCGCCCGTTACCCCGTCTTGTTGCCGGCCGTTGAGACTTTGTGCCTGCCGCTGAAATGCCAGGTCAGCCCGCCGCGCATCATTGAGGCTGTTGCCATTGACAGCTCGTCTTTCACCCAGGTCGGCCCTGACAGCTACCGCCTGAATTTCGTTTTGCAAAACAAGCAATCCAGCGCGGTCGCCATGCCGGCGCTGGAAGTGACCTTGACGGGCATCGACGATCAGCCTCTGCTGCGCAAGATCGTCTTGCCCGCCGAGTTTGGCGCATCCAGCGATTGGCTGTACAGCGCAAGCACCTTCACCGGCGCTTTCGATGTGCGCGCTGCTGGCCGGGGTGCGGCGTCACCGGCACCCGTCGACCCCCCGGCAGCAGGTGAGCCCGCTGCCAAGGCCCCACCCGAAGCCGACAAAATAGCCGGCCCGCTGACGATCACCGGTTATCGTCTCTTGGCTTTTTATCCCTGAACTTAGAAAAAATATGTCCGCCTTGATTTGTGGCTCGCTGGCCTTTGACACCATCATGAGCTTTGAGGGTCGCTTTGCCGAGCAGATCATGCCCGAGCAGTTGCACATCCTTAACGTTTCTTTTCTGGTTCCAGCTCTGCGCCGAGAGTTCGGCGGCTGCGCCGGCAACATCGCTTACAGCCTGACCCAGCTGGGCGGTTCAGCCCTGCCAATGGCCACCGTAGGCAGCGACGGCCAGGACTATGTGGCGCACCTTCGCAACAAGGGCATCAGCACCGAGTTCATTAAAGAGATCGCCGGCAGCTACACCGCCCAGGCCATGATCATGACGGACCGCGATAACAACCAGATCACCGCCTTTCACCCCGGTGCCATGAGCCATGCGCACGCCAGCGAAATCAAGCCCCGCAGCGATATCAAGCTGGGCATTATTTCGCCTGACGGGCGTGACGCCATGCTGCTGCATGCCGCACAGTTCAAGGCGGCTTCTATTCCTTTTGTTTTTGATCCCGGCCAGGGTCTGCCCATGTTCAACGGCGAAGAGCTGACACACTTCATTGAGCAGGCCAGCTGGGTGACGGTCAACGACTATGAGGGGCGCATGCTCAGCGAGCGCTGCGGCCTGAGCAGCAGCGACATTTCGCGCCGCGTCCAGGGACTCGTTGTGACTTTGGGCGCCCAGGGCTGCGAGGTCTGGGTTGACGGCGTGATGACCCATGTGCCGCCCGTCAAGGCCGTGCAATTGGTGGACCCCACCGGTTGCGGCGATGCGTTTCGCGGTGCTTTGTTGTTTGGACTTGAGCGGGGCTGGTCCTTGGTCCAGTGCTGCGAGTTGGGTAACCGGGTCGGCGCGCACAAAATCGCTACGCCGGGCTGCCAGAACTACACGCTAGAGACCATCCGTCCGGTTTGAGAGCGCGCTGCGCTCCTCTAGATGGCATCCGGGCGTACCCAACGCGCCACTGCGGCGGCATTGGGCTGACATGCGCAAAGATGGGCCATAAAAAAGCCCGGCATCTTGCGATGCCAGGCTTTAAGCAGAGTTACCTTACTGCTTAGGGCTTGCTGGCTGTTGGAAACGGCCAGGCAGCTTGCGGGTTCAGAGTAGTCTGAGCCGCAGGGCTGGCCGGTGCAGCGGGTGCTTTAGCAGCGGGTTTTTTCGCGGCTTTCTTCGCAGCGGGTTTTTTCGCGGCTTTTTTGGCAGCAGGCTTTTTCGCAGCTTTCTTAGCAGCGGGCTTTTTCGCAGCTTTCTTAGCAGCAGGCTTTTTAGCTGCGGCTTTTTTGGCTGGCGATTTTTTCGCAGCGGCTTTTTTGGCCGGTGCTTTTTTCGCTGCTACTTTTTTAGCTGGCGATTTTTTCGCAGCGGCTTTTTTGGCCGGTGCTTTTTTCGCTGCTACTTTTTTAGCTGGCGATTTTTTCGCAGCGGCTTTTTTAGCCGGTGCTTTTTTCGCTGCTACTTTTTTAGCTGGGGCTTTCTTGGCCGGTGCTTTTCTAGCTGCCGGGGCTTTTTTCGCTGCAGCTTTTTTTGCCGCTGGTTTTTTCGCAGTTGCCATAGTTTTCTCCTTGATCACGTTGCAAAGAGCACTTCACGTTTGGAGTACGCGAAGCGATTCACGGCGTTGGGCCAGCCGGATAACCGGGGCCCAGCGCCGAGAACACGGGAACAAAAACCACAGCCCGTCAGATGACGCGGCGCCGGGTTTTTGCATGTTTCATAAATCATATTGCTTAAAAAATTCAATCCCAGGAAAGAGCGCCACCAGACTGGTACTCAATCACACGGGTCTCAAAGAAGTTACGTTCTTTCTTGAGGTCAATCATTTCGCTCATCCACGGGAACGGATTTTCTTCGTTCGGGAAAAGTGTTTCCAGACCGATCTGGGTTGCGCGGCGGTTGGCGATGTAGCGCAAGTAGCCCTTGAACATAGAGGCGTTCAGGCCCAGCACGCCGCGGGGCATGGTGTCTTCGGCGTAGCGGTACTCCAGTTCGACAGCCTTCATGAACAGGGCTTTGATCTCTTCTTTGAACTCAGGTGTCCAGAGTTGAGGATTTTCCAGCTTGAGCTGGTTGATCAGGTCGATACCGAAATTGCAGTGCATGGACTCGTCACGCAGGATGTACTGGTATTGTTCAGCAGCACCGGTCATCTTGTTCTGGCGTCCCAGCGCCAGGATCTGCGTGAAGCCGACGTAGAAGAACAGGCCTTCCATCAGGCAGGCGAACACGATCAGCGACTTCAGCAAAGTCTGGTCGTTTTCGAGCGTTCCGGTCTTGAAGTTGGGGTCGGAGATGGCGTCGATGAACGGGATCAGGAACTGGTCCTTGTCGCGGATCGACTGGACTTCGTTGTAGGCGTTGAAAATCTCGCCCTCGTCCAAACCAAGAGATTCGGTGATGTATTGGTAAGCGTGTGTGTGAATGGCTTCTTCAAAAGCCTGGCGCAGCAGAAACTGGCGGCACTCCGGTGCGGTGATGTGGCGGTAAGTGCCCAGCACAATGTTGTTGGCGGCCAGCGAGTCGGCGGTGACGAAAAAGCCGAGGTTGCGCATGACCAGGCGGCGCTCGTCATCGGTCAAACCATTGGGGTCTTTCCAAAGTGCGATGTCGCGTGTCATATTGACTTCCTGCGGCATCCAATGGTTGGCGCAGGTTGCCAGGTACTTTTCCCAAGCCCACTTGTATTTGAACGGCACCAGCTGGTTGACATCGGTCTGGCCATTGATGATGCGCTTGTCTGAAGCTTTAACCCGGCGATGCACGGCTGGCATGGCGGGCGCTGAGGGCTCAGGGACGGTAGGCTTTGCGACAGGCTGAACAGGTGCCATGGCACCATCGTTGAGCATGCGTGGGAGTGTGTTGGCTTGAGGTTGCGCTGAAAAAAGCGGATGCTCCATCGAGCGGCTGTCGGTAGAGCTGCTGGCAAGCGGAGTTGGCAGTGATGGTTTGACTTCTTCGTCCCAGGTCAACATAGATGTTTCCAATAACTTCGGATTATGAAAGCAGCGAGAAAAAATGAAAAGTTATTCATTGAAATCGCTGAAGTGAGTGTTGTTCTATTGCATCGAATTCAAGCGCGCCAGCAAGCTGGCGCGCATTCGATTTTTATTGGCAGGCTTCACATCCCGGGTCATCGATGGCGCAAAACTTGATGTCGGTCGCAGGCGATGCGGACAGTTGGGCATGCGCGGTGGCGGCTGCTGCATCCATCGCATTCATGCTGCCGGTGTCACTTGTGTTGCCCGATGCCACCGAGTTGAGTTTTCCAGCCTGCACCGTTGATTTCTCGGCGTGTGTGGCGCCCATGGTGCGCAGGTAATAGGTGGTCTTGAGGCCGCGCAACCAGGCCAGCTTGTAGGTGTCGTCGAGCTTTTTGCCGGATGCGCCAGCCATGTAAATATTCAGGGACTGGGCCTGGTCAATCCACTTCTGGCGACGGGAGGCCGCTTCGACCAGCCAGGTGGCATCGACTTCAAACGCCGTGGCATACAGCGCTTTGATTTCTTGCGGCACGCGATCGATCGGACGCAGCGAGCCGTCGAAGTGTTTCAAGTCCACCACCATCACGTCGTCCCACAGGCCCAGACGCTTGAGGTCGCGCACCAGGTAGCCGTTGATCACCGTGAACTCGCCCGACAGATTGGACTTGACCGAGAGGTTGCCAAAGCAGGGCTCGATGCAGGCGTCAACGCCGATGATGTTGGAAATCGTAGCCGTCGGTGCGATGGCCACGCAATTGGAATTGCGCATCCCGTGGATAGAAATCTTGTTGCGCAGAGCATCCCAGTCCAGTGTGGATGACCGGTCCACTTCAATGTAGCCGCCGCGCTCCTTGGCCAGCATGTCCAGGGTGTCCAGCGGCAAAATGCCTTTGTCCCACAGTGAGCCCTTGTAGCTGGCGTATTTGCCGCGCTCTTTGGCCAGCTCGGTCGACGCCCAGTATGCGTAGTAGCAGATGGCTTCCATGGAGGTGTCCGCAAACTCCACTGCCGCCTGGCTGGCGTAAGGGGTGCGCAATTCGTACAGGCAATCTTGAAAGCCCATCAGGCCCAGACCAACCGGGCGGTGGCGCATGTTGGAGTCACGGGCCTTCTTGACGGCGTAGTAGTTGAT
The DNA here is from genome assembly GCA_947466165.1 of Comamonadaceae bacterium. Taxonomy (GTDB): domain Bacteria; phylum Pseudomonadota; class Gammaproteobacteria; order Burkholderiales; family Burkholderiaceae_C; genus Polaromonas. The sequence continues at coordinate 5,108 of CANIDW010000065.1, forward strand.
GTCGATCACGTTGTCCAGCATGCGCATGGCCGTCTTGATCGTTTTCTTGAGCTTGTCGTGGTCCAGCACCTTGGTGCCGTCCGGGCCGTCTTTCAGGTGCTGCACCAGATTGACCGAGCCGAGGTTGCAAACAGCGGTTTCGGTTTCGCTGGTATTGAGCGTGATTTCTGTGCAAAGGTTCGAAGAATGCACCACGCCGCAATGTTGCTGAGGCGAGCGAATATTGCAGGCGTCCTTGAAAGTGATCCAGGGGTGGCCGGTTTCGAACAGCATCGAGAGCATCTTGCGCCACATGTCAATGGCTTGCAGCTTGCGCGAAGGCTTGATCTCGCCGCGCTCAGCGCGGGCTTCATAAGCGGTGTAAGCCTTTTCGAACTCAATGCCGTACTTGTCGTGCAGGTCAGGCACGTCGGATGGCGAGAACAGCGTCCAGCTGCCTTTTTCCATGACGCGGCGCATGAACAGGTCAGGAATCCAGTTGGAGGTGTTCATGTCGTGCGTGCGGCGGCGGTCGTCGCCGGTGTTTTTACGCAACTCAAGGAATTCTTCGATGTCCAGGTGCCAGGTCTCCAGGTAGGCGCACACGGCGCCTTTGCGTTTGCCGCCCTGGTTGACTGCGACTGCCGTGTCGTTAACCACTTTGAGGAAGGGTACGACGCCTTGGGATTCGCCGTTGGTGCCCTTGATGTGGGCGCCCAGGGCGCGCACCGGGGTCCAATCGTTGCCGAGGCCGCCGGCAAACTTAGACAGCAGTGCGTTTTCTTTGATGGCGTCGTAAATGCCACCCAGGTCATCGGCGACCGTGGTCAGGTAGCACGACGACAGCTGCGAGCGCAAAGTGCCGGCATTGAAGAGGGTTGGCGTGCTCGACATGAAGTCGAAGGAGGACATGATTTCGTAGAACTCGATGGCGCGCGTCTCGCGGTCAACCTCGTCGAGCGACAGACCCATGGCCACACGCATGAAAAAGGCTTGCGGCAGTTCGATGCGCTGCTTGCGCACGTGCAGGAAATAGCGGTCAAACAGGGTCTGCAGGCCCAGGTAGTCAAACTGCATGTCACGTTCGGGCTTGAGCGCCGCACCGAGGCGGGCCAAGTCAAACTGCAGCAGTTTTTCATCCAGCAACTCGTTATCGACACCCTTCTGGATGAACTTCGGGAAATACTCGGCGTAGCGGGTACCCATGGCTTCGTGGGCGACTTCTTCGCCCAGAACTTCGCGGCGGATGGTGTGCAACAACAAGCGCGCAGTGGCGTAGGTGTAATCGGGGTCTTTCTCGATCAGTGTGCGGGCAGCCAGGATGGAGGCCTTGTACACCTCGTCGATCGGCACGCCGTCATACAGATTGCGCATGGTTTCCGCGACGATGGGGTCGGGTTTGACCTCGTCACCCAGGCCTGCGCAAGACGCTTCGATCAGCGCTTGAAGGCGGCGCACATCGAGCGCGACTTTCTGGCCGCGGTCAATGACATGCAAAGAAGCGATTTCAGGCATCTGGTGGCTGGCCTGGCGAGAACGCTCGAGGGCGCGCTCTTGCGTGCGCTTTTCACGGTAAAGCACATAAGCGCGAGCGATTTCATGGTGACCGCCGCGCATCAGGCCGAGCTCGACCTGGTCTTGCACATCTTCTATGTGGAAAGTACCGCCGCCCGGGCGCGAACGCATCAGTGCGCGGATCACCGCCTGGGTCAAGCCATCAACGGTTTCACGAACGCTGGCAGATGCCGCCCCCTGCGTGCCATGCACAGCCAAAAAGGCTTTCATCATGGCGACCGCGATCTTGTTGGGCTCAAAAGGAACGACGGCACCGTTGCGGCGAATGATCTGGTACTGGCTGTACGCCGTGGCAGCGGTATGGGCGTCGCTGCCTGCAGTGGCTGTGCCTTGGCCGGCTGGCAAGCCGGCTGTCGTTTGGATGCTGGTGTGCATGAATTTCCTAAGTTATATGGTTTGTGTGCGACTGAGTCAGCAATGGTGAGTCTGTGTTTTCAGCGGTGGCGTGTTGGTTTTTTTGTAATTTTGGCGCTTGGGCAAATGTATTAAATCGCATTTGGCTCAAGAAGCCTAAGCACTATATCTAGTGTCGGCAACTTATTCAAGCACTACATGTAGTGTTTTTTTGATGAATCACCAAATTACACATCTGTAACGTATAGGTTGATTCAGGGCTAACCCCAAGATGGGGTGGCCGGCTCAGTTTGGGCTTGTATGGGTAGGAAAGTTCACAGCCGACAGGCCCAGGGCGCGTTGGAGTGCAGACCACTGGAAACCGTTTCCCGGGTCTTGCTTGCGGCCGGGCGCCACATGTTCATGGCCTGCGACATGCGCAATCGGATAGGCCTGCAGCAGCGCCGCGCCCAGGCTGGCCAGGCTCTCATACTGCGCGTCTTCGAAGCGCTGGCCCTCTAAACCCTCGAGTTCAATGCCGACCGAGTGGTCATTGCAATTGGACTTGCCGCGGTAAAAAGACTCGCCGGCGTGCCAGGCGCGGTCATCGCAGCTGACGAACTGCCACAACTGCCCATCGCGTGCGATGAAAAAATGCGAAGAAACTTTCAGGCCGCGGATACTGCGGAAGTAGTCGTGTGAGTCCCAGTCCAGCGTGTTGGTGAACAGGCGTTGCACCTGGTTGGTGCCATATTGACCAGGCGGCAGGCTGATCGAATGAATCACGAGCAGCTCGGTGAGCGTGCCTGCGGGCCTGGCACCGAAATTCGGCGAGGCCAGATGCCGGGCAA
>CANIDW010000066.1 GCA_947466165.1 Comamonadaceae bacterium
CAATTTGCCGGCGGCCAGGTTCAAAAACTTGGCGGCTTCGGGCGCCAACGCGCATTGCGCGTCGATGGCCTGGCCTTGCAGGGCCTGGTTGGCGCTGCCCTGGCGACTGAAGGCGCGCTCGCGGGCGGCGACCACACGGGCGCGGATGCTGGCGCTGCTTTCGCCCGGCGGCGCATTGACCAGTTCATGCGCGGCCAGCGCGCCCACTTCCACGTGCAGGTCAATGCGGTCCAGCAGCGGGCCGCTGAGCCGGCCCTGGTAGCGCGACACCTGCTCGGGCGAGCAGCGGCAGGCGCGCAGACTTGAGCCCAGGTAACCGCAGGGGCAGGGGTTCATGGCAGCAATGAGTTGAAAGCGCGCCGGAAACTCGGCCCGTTGCGCCGCCCGTGAGATGGTGATGCTGCCCGACTCCAGCGGCTCGCGCAGTGCTTCGAGGGCGGCGCGGGGAAACTCCGGCAGCTCGTCCAAAAACAACACGCCCCCGTGCGCCAGTGAGATTTCACCGGGCCGTGGTGGCGAGCCGCCGCCCACCAGCGCCACGGCACTGGCCGTGTGGTGCGGGGCGCAGGTCGGGCGCACGGCCCACCGGTCGATTGAAAAGCGCCCGCCCAGCGAGGCAATGGCCGCGCTTTCCAGCGCTTCTTGCGTGCTCATGGCGGGCAGCAGGCCGGCAAAGCGCTGCGCCAGCATGGACTTGCCCGAGCCCGGCGAGCCCGCTAAGAGCAGCGAATGGCCGCCGGCCGCCGCAATCTCCAATGCGCGCTTGGCCGCAGCCTGGCCTTTGACGTCGGCCAGGTCCGGGTAGTGCGCCTGGCCCGGCCGGCTGTCATTGAGTGCGCGGGCCCAGCCTTGGCTTTCGGGCGGGGCTTCGTCGCCGGGCAAAAACTGTTGCACCACGTCCAGCAGGTGGCGGGCGCGGTAAATGCGCACGTCGGGCACCAGCGCCGCTTCTTGCGCGCTGCCTTCGGGCAGCACCAGCTGCGACGAAGCCGTGCCGGGACTGCCCGGCAGGGCCAGGCTCATGGCCAGCGCACCACGCACAGGCCGCAGGTCGCCGCCCAAAGAGAGTTCGCCCGCAAACTCGAAGCCCGCCAGCTTGGCGCCGTCAATCTGGCCGCTGGCCGCCAGAATGCCCAGCGCGATCGGCAGGTCAAAGCGGCCCGAATCTTTGGGCAGGTCGGCCGGCGCCAGATTGACGGTGATGCGTTTGTTGCCCGGAAACTCCAGCCCACTGTTTTGTATAGCCGAGCGCACCCGCTCGCGTGCTTCCTTGACTTCGGTCTCCGCCAGCCCGACCAGGGTGAAGCTGGGCAGTCCGTTGGCCAGATGGACCTCCACCGTGACCGGCTTGGCCTGCAGACCCAGAAGTGTCCGGCTGTGCACTAAAGATAAGCTCATCCAGAAACCCTTCCCCGTTGGCGCACTGTTTTGGCGCGTGTTTGTGTGCACGGCTTTGGTGCCGCCCATTAAATAGTTATTTAGTATGCACCTCTTGTGCCATGTTTGTTGTTTTTGTAGGCTCAAGGAGGGTTTGCGGGGATGGCATGTTCTGTGCATTGAAAATTGCGCATCTTTCCAAACTGGCAGGCGCGGCACAACCGCTCCGACATTCATCCTGGAGAAAAAACGAAAATGAAACTCGTCACAGCCATCATCAAACCGTTCAAGCTGGACGAAGTGCGCGAAGCACTGTCCGGTATTGGCGTGCAGGGCATCACTGTCACTGAAGTCAAAGGATTCGGACGTCAAAAAGGCCATACCGAGCTGTACCGCGGCGCGGAATACGTCGTTGACTTTCTGCCCAAGGTCAAGATCGAAGCCGCCGTCTCCGACGACCTGGTTGAGCGCGTGATTGAGGCCATCGAGGGCGCTGCCCGCACCGGCAAGATCGGCGACGGCAAGGTCTTTGTCTACAACCTCGAGCAGGTCGTGCGCATTCGCACCGGTGAAACCGGCAAAGAAGCGTTGTAAGCCTCAGCCTCCACCCTCAAAGAGAACACTGACATGAAAAAACTACTTGCTAGCCTCGCCCTCGGGTTGAGTTTGTTGACTTCCGGCGCCGTCATGGCGCAAGCCCCGGCCGCTGCCCCGGCTGTTGCTGCACCCGCCGAAGCCAAAGCGGCTGACGCTGCTGCGCCTGCTGCGGCCCCTGCCGCCGCTGCAGCAGCAGCGCCCGCTGCCCCGGCCGCGCCAGTTCTGGTCCCCAACAAGGGTGACACCGGCTGGATGATGGTCTCCACCATTTTGGTCATCCTCATGACCATTCCCGGCCTGGCCCTGTTCTACGGCGGCCTGGTGCGCAGCAAAAACATGCTGTCCGTGCTGATGCAGGTCATGGTCACGTTCTCGATGATCGTGGTGCTGTGGTTCATCTACGGTTACAGCCTGGCCTTCACCGAGGGCAATGCCTTCTTTGGCGGCTTTGACCGCTTGATGATGGCCGGTGTCTGGGACAACGCGGCGGGCACTTTCGCCAATGCCGCCACTTTCAGCAAGGGCGTGGTCATTCCTGAGATCGTGTTCGCCGCCTTCCAGGCCACGTTTGCAGGTATCACTTGCGCGCTGATCGTCGGTGCTTTCGCTGAGCGCATGAAGTTCTCAGCGGTGCTGCTGTTCATGGTGATCTGGTTTACTTTCAGTTACGCCCCGATCGCCCACATGGTCTGGTTCTGGATGGGCCCTGACGCGTACACCGGCAAAGAAGTGGTTGACGCGATGAACGCCAAAGGCGGTTACCTGTGGCAGTCGGGCGCGCTGGACTTTGCCGGCGGCACCGTCGTGCACATCAACGCCGCTGTGGCCGGTCTGGTCGGTGCTTACATGGTGGGCAAGCGCATCGGTTACGGCAAAGAAGCCATGGCCCCGCATAGCCTGACACTGACCATGGTTGGCTCGGCCCTGCTGTGGGTGGGCTGGTTCGGTTTCAACGCCGGCTCTGCACTCGAAGCCAACGGCTTCGCCGCCCTGGCCTTCATCAACACCCTGGGTGCCACGGCTGCGGCTGTGCTGGCCTGGTGCGTCGGTGAAGCGCTGATGCGCGGCAAGGCTTCGATGCTGGGTGCTGCCTCGGGTGCGGTCGCCGGTCTGGTGGCCATCACACCGGCAGCGGGCAACGTCGGCATCGGCGGCGGTCTGATCATCGGTTTCATCGCTGGTTTCGCCTGCCTCTGGGGTGTCAATGGCCTGAAGAAAATGCTCGGTGCTGATGACTCGCTGGACGTCTTCGGCGTGCATGGCATAGGCGGCATCCTGGGCGCGCTGCTCACCGGCGTGTTCAATTCGCCAAGCCTGGGCGGCCCCGGCTATGTGGCCGACTGGGTCACTGCCACCGGCATCACGGCGGCTGACTACTCGATCGCAGCGCAGGTCTGGACACAAGCCAAGGCAGTGTTCGTCACGGTGGTCTGGTCTGGCGTGGTGTCCTTCATTGCCTACAAAATTGTGGATCTGACCATCGGTCTGCGCGTGTCTGAAGAAGACGAGCGCGAAGGCCTGGACATCACCTCTCACGGTGAGACAGCCTACAACCGTTGATTTTTTAAAACCTTTTTGACCGGCACGCTTTGCGCGTTGCCGGTCTAAGCAAGCAAGAGAGTCTCCTTTGGATGTTCAGCCCGCCGGTTCAAACCGGCGGGCTGTTTTTTTACCGCGACAGTTCAGGCATGACCTGGCACGCCGTGACACCTGCACCGAATGAGCTCGGCTTGTGGCCCCTGCAGGCCTTGTGCCCGACCATGCCCTGCTTTGGCGGTGATGCCCTGCACTGACAGCGCAGCCGCTTCAATCTTCACACAAGCGCTGTTCAAAAAATTCAAAACCTATGCGCCCCCCGGCGCGTACCATCGGGGTCATGGCAACAGATAACGCTTTCGGCGCCGACCTGACGGAGCAACTGCGCGCCCAAGTGCAACAGGCCTTGGCCGCCGGCACGCGCTTGCGCTTGCGCGGCGGCGGCAGCAAAGACTTTTACGGGGAAACTTTGAACGGTGCGCTGCTGGACATGCGTGGCCACCACGGCGTGGTCAGTTACGAGCCCAGCGAGCTGGTGGTGACGGCGCGTGCCGGCACGCCGCTGACCGAACTCGAAGCGCTGTTGGCCAGCCAGGGCCAGTGCCTGCCCTTTGAGCCGCCGCATTTCGGCCCGGGCGCCACGGTGGGCGGTATGGTGGCCAGCGGTCTGAGCGGGCCGGCCCGCGCCAGCGTGGGCGCGCTGCGCGATTTCATTCTGGGCGTCAAGATCATCAACGGCCGCGGCGAAGCACTGACCTTTGGTGGCCAGGTCATGAAAAATGTCGCCGGCTATGACGTCTCGCGCCTGATGGCGGGCTCCTTGGGCACGCTGGGCGTGTTGCTGGAGGTCTCGCTCAAAGTCTTGCCGGTGGCGCCCAGCGAAGCCACGCTTTGGTTGGCCGGGCTGAGCCAGCAAAACGCGCTGGATTTGCTCAACCGCTGGGGCGGCCAAGCACTGCCCTTGAATGCCAGTTGCTGGGTGCACGACAGCACGGAGCAGCCGCCGCGTGACGCTCTGTTTGTGCGCTTGCGTGGCGCAGTGGCCGCTGTTGAGGCGGCTTGCCCGCGCATGCTGGCCGATGCGCTGGCGCTGGGCGCGCAGGTGCAGCGCATGGACGGGCCGCAAGCCGGCGCCGACTGGAACGCCTGTCGCGAACACATGCTGCCGTTTTTCAAAGAGCCGCCGGCCGCCTTGCAAGCCCAGCGCGCTGATCTGTGCCTGTGGCGTTTGAGCCTCCCGCAAACCACGCCGGCGCTGGCGCTGCCAGCCGTGGTGTCATCACCCTTGATCGAGTGGCACGGTGGTTTGCGCTGGGTCTGGGCGCCAGCCCATGCGGCAGCGCTGCTGCGCAACGCGGCGCAAAAAGCAGGCGGTCATGCAACGCTGTTTCGCGCCTCGCCTTCGCGCGGCGAAGCAGACAAGGCGGGCGGCGTGTTCACCCCGCTGACGCCGGTGCAGCAAGGCATTCAGCGCGAGCTGCAAAAGCAGTTTGATCCGGCCGGGATTTTCGCCACCGGCCGGCAGGGTGCCGGCTAAGCCCTATGCGCCGCTTGCGCCACCTCACCGGACAGCACCGCACGGCCAGTACCAACCGGCTGCTGGGTGCCCTGTTGGCATTTAATGCGGGCGCCATCAACGCCGGCGGTTTTCTGGTGGTGGGCATGTATACCTCGCACATGACCGGCTTTGCCTCGATGATTTCCGACATGCTGGTGCTGGGCAGCTTCACCGTCGCCATCGGTGCGACAGGTGCCTTGCTGGCCTTTGTGGCAGGTGCGGCTTGCACGGCGGTATTGGTCAACTGGGCTAGGCAAAACCACTTGCGCAGTGAATACGCCCTGCCCTTGCTGCTGGAGGCCGGCTTGCTGCTGGTGTTCGGTTTGCTGGGCGCCACGCTCAACCGGCAAACGCCTTTTGCTGTACCGCTGACAGTGCTGGTGTTGGCCTTCACCATGGGCTTGCAGAACGCAGTGATGAGCAAAATATCGGCCTCGCAGATCCGCACCACGCACATGACCGGCGTCATCACCGACATGGGCATTGAGCTGGGCAAGCTGTTTTACTGGAACCAGGCCGCCCGCCCACTAGAGTTGCAGGTGCGGGCCAACCGCATCAAATTACGCCTGTATGCCATGCTGCTGGGGGCGTTCATGATGGGTGGCATTGTGGGCGCTGCCGGCTTCAAGTACCTGGGCTTTGTGTGGGTGCTGCCCATGGCCGCTTTGCTGCTGCTCATGTCACTGCCGCCTTTGTGGGCTGACTGCGTGCGCTACCGGCGTCGCCACGGCATGGCCCTCCCCTTTTACCGCTGAGAGCTTTTTCATGCAAACCCATCTCGCTCCCGAATTTCAAGGTACGGCCGACGGCCTGGCTGCCGAAGCTATTTTGCGCAAGTGCGTGCACTGCGGCTTTTGTACCGCCACCTGCCCGACTTACCAGCTGCTCGGCGACGAGCTGGACGGCCCGCGCGGACGCATTTACCTTATCAAGCAAGTGCTCGAAGGTCAGACGCCCACGCGCAAGACGCAACAGCATCTGGACCGCTGCCTGACTTGCCGCAACTGCGAAAGCACCTGCCCCAGCGGCGTGGACTACGGCCACTTGGTGGACATCGGCCGCAAGCTGGTGGACGAGCGCGTGGCACGCCCCGCCGCTGAAAAAGCCCTGCGCTGGGCACTCAAGGAGGGCTTGCCTTCGCCCTTGTTTGCGCCGGCCATGAAGCTCGGCCAGGCCGTGCGCGGCCTGTTGCCGGCCAGCTTGAAAAACAAAGTGCCGGCCGCGCAAGACGCCGGGGTGTGGCCCACGCGCACGCATGCGCGCAAGGTGCTGATGCTGGCGGGTTGTGTGCAGCCGGCCATGCAGCCGAACATCAACAGTGCCACCGCGCGTGTGCTCGACGCTGCCGGCATCGAGGTGGTGCTGGCCGCCAAAGCAGCTTGCTGCGGTGCGGTGAAGTTCCACCTGAACGACCACGATGGCGGCAAGGCCGAGATGCGTCGCAACATCGACGCCTGGTGGCCGCTTATGCAAGACGGCTCCGGGGTTGAGGCCTTGGTGATGAATGCCTCAGGCTGCGGCGTGATGGTCAAAGACTACGGCCATGCATTGCAGGGCGATCCCCTGTACGCCGCCAAAGCGCAGCGCGTGAGTGAACTCACACGCGACCTGAGCGAGCTGCTGCCCGACCTGGTGCCGGTGTTGCGGGCTCGCCTGCAAAGCGCACCGGCGCAGCAAATCACGTTTCACCCGCCCTGCACTTTGCAGCACGGCCAGCAACTGCGCGGCGGCGTTGAAAAGCACCTGGGTGATCTGGGTTTTAAGATCAATGTGGCCAGTTGCGAGGCCCACCTGTGCTGCGGCTCAGCCGGCACCTACTCGGTGTTGCAGCCTGAGCTGTCTTACGCGCTGCGCGACCGCAAACTGGCCAACCTGGCGCAGATGCAGCCGGACACCATCGTCTCAGCCAACATCGGCTGCATCACTCATTTGCAAAGCGGCACCGCCACGCCGGTGCGTCATTGGGTCGAGGTGCTGGACGAGGCGCTGAGCCAGGTCTGAACTCAGCCTGGCTAGGCTGTATCAGCACGCCACTCGGCGCGCGTCATGCTGTAGTGCAGGCCCACGCTGTCGCAGTCGGGGTACACCGCGGTTTTGGCGCTGCGCACATCCACAGCGCGCACCCGCCCGTCCAGCGCAAAGCAGATGTCGATGACTTCCTGCATCAGCGTTTCCTGCAAATTGAAGTGGCGCGAGCCCATCAAGGCAGAGACCTGCGCACGCAAGGCGTCATAGTCCACCGTTTCGGCGATGGTGTCATGCCGGGTGCGGTAGTCCGCATCAAGGGCTAAGCGCAGGTCCAGGCGAAAGGGTTGAGGGCCTGTTTTTTCAAAAGCGTGAATGCCGATAGACACCGGCAATTGCAGTGCGGCCAGTTCAATCCATTTGTCCATCACAAGTCCTTGTTCTCAAAAGCCACGTCGCGCTGTCGCGGCACCAGGTGCTGGCCGCCGTCCACCAGCAGCGTCTGACCGGTGACTACCAGGGCCTGGTCGAGCATCAGCACGGCCATGGCAATGTCTTGCGGCGTGCTGGACTGGCCGAGTGCGGCAATTTTTTGCGATCGTTCAAACTCGGCCGGCGTCATGTCGCCGCTGAGCAGGGTCACGCCGGGGCTGACGGCGTTGACGCGCAAATAAGGCGCGCAGCATTGCGCCAGGTAGCGGATGCTGGCGCCCGAGCCCAGCTTGGCCAGGGTGTACGACAGGTAGTCGATGTTGAGGTTTTCCAGCTTCTGGTCGAGCAGCGTCACCACATGGCCGGA
>CANIDW010000067.1 GCA_947466165.1 Comamonadaceae bacterium
CGCCGTCAAGCGCAACTACAAGCGTATCCGCGCCATGCAGCTGCCAAAGAAGATGTACTAAAAAGTACAGCCTTCCAAGGCCCAAAAAAAGCTCGCCCGGGGACGCTCAGGCGGGCTTTTTTTATGCAGTTTTTTTCCGCTTGTCCTTTACCCACCAGGAGAATGCAATGACCCTTAAAGACCAGATCACCGAAGACATGAAAACCGCCATGCGCGCCAAAGACAGCGAGCGACTGGGCACCATTCGCCTGCTGCTGGCAGCATGCAAACAAAAAGAAGTTGATGAGCGCGTGGTGCTTGACGATGTGGCAGTGGTCGCCATCGTCGACAAACTGATCAAGCAGCGTAAGGACTCGATCGAAGCCTTCCAAAAAGCCGCCCGCACCGATCTGGCCGACAAAGAAGCGGCCGAGATGAAGATTTTGCAGGCCTACCTGCCCGCACGCATGAGCGCCGAAGAGGTCAGCGCCGCCGTCAAGGCCATCGTGGCCGAGCTGGGCGCTTCAGGCCCCGGCGACATGGGCAAGGTCATGGGCGCCGTCAAAACCCAGTTGGCCGGCAAGGCCGACATGGGACAGGTCTCGGCAGCCGTCAAAGCGGCGCTGGCCGGCTGACAGCGCTGAGGCGGGGCTTTTCAGCGCGCCATGATCAGCGCGGTGCCTATTACCGCCATGCCGGCGCCCAGCCAGGCACCCACAGCAGGCCTGCGCTTGTAGATCAGCCACAGCAGCGGCAACAGCAGCACAGGGCTCAGGGACGACAAGATCCCGACCAGATTGGCCTGCCCATTGCGCAGCGCCGCCAAAATCAGCGTCATGCCCAGCGCCATGGCCACGGCCGCGCTGGCCCAGGTGTGCCAGAGCGTCTGGCCCGTGAGCGGCTGCTGAACCCGCGCCAGCCTAAAGCCGCTCCAGAGCAAAAGCAGGTGTGCAAAGAAACTTGCTGAGGTGCGCACTGCGGAGGCGGCCACCGGGTCTATGCCCTGGGTCATCAGCGGTTTGATCATGAGCGTGGCCACCGACTGACAGAGCGCCGCCAGCAAGCCCAGCAACACACCCGACAACAAGCCACCGCGCGTGTCTTCCCAGGCGTGGCGCTCATCCGTGCGCCGGCCCCGGGCAATGGCCACCATCACACCCGAGACCAGCAAAGCACTGCCCGCCAGTGTCCAGCCCCAAAGCGTTTCGCCCAGAAAAAACCAGGCCAGCAGCACTGAAAAAAGTGCATGCGTGGCAAAAATCACGCCGGAACGCCGTGGCCCGAGCCGGTTCATGCACGCAAAGAGCGCCGTGTCGCCAATGAAGATACCGATCAAGCCCGAGACGGCGAGCAGACCGACAGCAGGCCCATCCAGGCTACGCCACTGGCCCGTGAAAGCGGCCAGCGCCCACAAGAGCGTGAGCGCAAAAAACAGCCGCCAGCGCGTGAAAGCAAAGGCGCCCATGCGGCTGGAGGCATTGGCTGAAAAAATACTTCCCACGGCCCAGCAGAGGGCCGCCAGCGCCGCCAGGATTTCCGGGCGCACCACCGGTCAGCTGCCGGCTATCTTCATGCGGTTGACCAGGATCGAGCCCACGGTTTTCGCACCGTAGTTGTAGGTGTCAGCACCCACGGCCTGTATGCCCATGAGCATGTCCTTGAGGTTGCCGGCGATGGTGATCTCTTCGACCGGAAAGGCGATCTGGCCTTTTTCGACCCAAAAGCCCGAGGCACCGCGTGAGTAGTCGCCGGTCACGTAGTTCACGCCCTGCCCCATCAACTCGGTGACAAACAGCCCGGTGCCCAGCTTTTTGAGCATGGCGTCCAGGTCATCGCCAGCGCGGGTCTGCCGGCTGCTCATCACCAGGTTGTGCGAGCCGCCGGCATTGCCGGTGGTGCGCATGCCGAGCTTGCGCGCAGAGTAGGTACTTAAAAAATAACCCTGTACGATGCCGGCCTCAACCACCTGACGGGCATGGGTCTTCACACCCTCTTCGTCAAAGGGCGCACTGCCCTTGCCTTTGAGCACGTGCGGATCTTCTGTGATGTCAATGTGTTTGGGGAAAGCAGCTTTGCCCATACAGTCCAGCAAAAAAGTGCTTTTGCGGTAGAGCGCGCCGCCGCTGATGGCTTGCACGAAACTGCCCAAAAGGCCGGCGGCCAGGGGCGACTCAAACAGCACAGGGCATTGCGTGGTCGCAATTTTGCGGCTTTTCAAGCGGGCCAGCGCACGCTCGGCGGCGTAGCGCCCGACGGCTTGCGGGCTGGCCAACTCGCTGGCGTCCCGCATAGAGCTGTACCAGGCGTCGCGCTGCATGTGGCTGCCTTTGCCGGCAATCGGCGACACCGACATGCTGTGCCGCGAGCTGGCGTAGCCACCCCGAAAACCGCGCGTGTGGGCACTGAAGAAATGGCTTTGCTGCGCCGAGACACCGGCGCCTTCGCTGTTGGTGATCAAGCGGCTGGTGCTCAAGGCGGCGGCTTCGCATTCGAGCGCCAGCAGGGCAGCCTGCTCCGAATTAATGGCCCAGGGGTGAAACAAGTCGAGCTCAGGATGCTTGCGCGCAATATCGCGGTCGGCCGGCAGTCCCGAGGTTTTGTCGGTGGCGGTGAAACGGGCGATGTCGAAAGCGGCTTGCACGGTTTGCTCAATGGCGGCTTTGGAGAAATCGCTGGTCGAAGCGTTGCCGCGTTTTTGGCCCACATAAACCGTCACACCCAGCGATTTGTCGCGGTTGCGTTCCACATTTTCAAGCTCGCCCTTGCGCACACTCACGCTCAGGCCGCAGCCTTCAGAGGCTTCGGCCGCCGCATCGCTGGCGCCGATTTTCGTGGCGTGTTTCAAGGCGGTGTCGACCAGATCTTCAAAGAAGTCGCGGTGGTAGCTAAAGCCCGACTCGGGCTGGCTCATCTTGTGGGGGTCACGCGGGGCGCGCTTCAATGTTTGGGAGGTCATGGGTCGCTATGATACTGACTGCATGAACAACAAGACTGTCAAAGGCTATTGGTCCAACGGACGCTTCGTCAAGCCCGAAGAAATTTTGGCTGAAGAACAAGGCCCGCCCAGCAAAACCCAACTCAAAGCCGAGGCTGATGAAAAGCAGGCATTGGGAGAGGCCTTGCTGACTTTACGGCCCGACCTGATCAAGCGGCTGGACTTGCCTGAAAAGCTGCTCGACGCCATCAAGGACTGCAAAAAAATCACCAACTTCGAGGGCCGGCGACGGCAGATGCAGTTCATCGGCAAGCTGATGCGCCCGCTGGACCCCGATCCGATCCGCGAAGCCATCAACGAGCAGCTCAACGGCTCAGCCCAGCTCACGCTGTCGCTGCACCTGGCCGAGCAGTGGCGCGACAAACTGATTGCCGAAGATGGCGCCATGGGCGACTGGCTGACCAGCTACCCCGACACCGATTCGCAACAACTGCGCACGCTCATTCGCCAGGCCCGTAAAGACATTCAGCCCGAAAAGCCCGGTGAGGCCGTGCGCCACGGCAAGTCGTACCGTGAAATTTTTCAGCTGGTCAAAGAAAAAATGGCGCATGTCAACACTTGATCCCGTCCGCATCGGCATTGTCTCGGTCAGCGACCGCGCATCGACAGGCGTCTATGAAGACAAGGGTCTGCCGGCCCTCAAGGATTGGCTGACGCGCGCGCTGTGCAACCCCATCGAGTTTGAAGCGCGCCTGATCCCCGATGAGCAAGCGCAAATCAGCGCCACCTTGATTGAACTGGTGGACGCCGGTTGTTCGCTGGTGCTGACCACCGGCGGCACCGGCCCTGCCCTGCGCGATGTCACGCCCGAAGCCACACTGGCCGTGGCGCACAAGGAAATGCCAGGCTTTGGCGAGCAAATGCGCCAGATCAGCCTGAAGTTTGTACCTACAGCCATTTTGTCGCGCCAGTGCGCTGTGGTGCGCGGCCAAAGCCTGATTTTGAATTTGCCCGGCCAGCCCAAGGCGATTGCCGAAACCCTGGAGGGTTTGCGTGACGCTGATGGCCAGAGCCTGGTGTCCGGCATCTTTGCCGCTGTGCCCTATTGCATTGACCTGATTGGCGGGCCTTACCTGGAGACGCGGCCCGATGTCTGCAAGGCTTTCAGGCCCAAGTCGGCCATCCGGCCAGCCGCTTAAAGCGCGGCTCACGGCGATTTTTTCAGGCGCTCACTTGCGCCATCAAGGCGCGTACCTGAGCCAAGTCCGGCATGCCGCCAATCGCACCCCGCCCCGTCACGGACAAGGCCGCTGCTGCGTTGGCACAGGCCATGGCCTGCGGCAAGTCGTCGCCACGCGCCAGCGCCGCAGCCAGAGCGCCTGTGAATGTGTCGCCCGCGCCGATGGTGTCTAGCACCGCCATGCGTCGCCCTGCAAGCGCCTGAGGCGCCTGTCCTTTTTGGTAGAGCACACAGCCATCAGCACCCAAGGTCACCAGCACAGCAGCAACACCGCGCGCCAGCAAGGCCTGGGCCGCAACTTGCAAAGGCGCATCCGCCGCCATGCCGGCCAGCAGCCGCACTTCGCTTTCGTTGGGCGTGAGCAGATCGGTCAGGGCCAGCAAGTCGTCCGGCAAGGGCAAGGCTGGCGCCGGGTTCAGCAAGGTGAAGGCGCCCGCTGCGCGTGCGATTTGAAAAGCCCGCTCGGTGGCAGCCAAAGGAACTTCGCAAGAGGCCATGACAACGCGGCAGTCCCGCAAGATGTCGCGCGCGGCCTCGACGTGCTGCGCAGACAGGCCAGCGCCTGCGCCGGGACACACCGCAATGCTGTTGTCGCCATCGGCATAAACCAGAATTTGTGCCACGCCGCTGGACTCGCCTTCGGCCTGAACCACGTGCCGGCTGTCGATACCCTCGGCCTGCCACAGGGCCAGCCCCATGCGGCCGAAGTCATCCTGGCCGATGCGGGCGATCAAGGCAACGCGGGCACCCTGGCGGGCTGCGGCCACCGCGGCATTGCTGCCCTTGCCGCCCGGGCTGATGGCAAAAGCTGAGGCCATCAACGTCTCGCCACGGCCCAAGGGCCTGTCAATGTGCGAGACCAGGTCTGCGTTCCAGCTGGCCACACACACAACTTCGCACCCTGCGCTAGGTCTTGGTGCCATAACCCATGGTTTGCGGCAGCCACAAAACGATCTGCGGGAAGCAGGTCATGGCCAGCAAGAGCAAGAGCAGCATGACCAGAAAGGCCCAGCCTTCCTTCATCATTTCACCGATGGGAATACCGGTCAGCGCCTTGGTGACAAACAGCAGCATGCCAAAGGGCGGATGAATCAGGCCGATCATCATGTTGAGCACCACCAGCACGCCGAAGTGAACCAGGTCCACACCCAGCAACTTGGCCGCCGGCAGCAGCATGGGCACAAACACCAGCAGCAACACCGACACATCCAGAAAGCAACCCAGCACCAGAAACATCACGTTGACCAGCAGCAGGAATTTGATCTGCGACAGCTGCATGCTGTCGACCCACTGCGCCATGGCTTGCGGCACGCCTTCGGCTGTGAAGGCGTAGTTCAAAATGAAAGAGCCGGCCAGAATCATGGTGATCACCGCACTGCCCCGGGTGGACTCGAGCACCACGCCCCAGAAAGTGCGCCAGGTCAGCGCGCGGTAAACCACCGCCGCCAGCACCAGGGCATGAAAGGCGGCCACCGCAGCGGCTTCGGTCGGTGTGAAGGCGCCGGAATAAATACCGCCCAGAAGAACGATGGGCATGGACAGCGGCAAAGCACCGCGGTAAATGATGTGCGGCCAGTCTTTGAGCGGAATTTTTTCTTCACGCGGCATATTGCGTTTAACGGCAATGAAATGCACGACCACCATCATCAGCAAGGCCATCAGAACGCCCGGCACCACGCCACCCAGAAACAGTGCGCCCACCGACGCGCCGGAGACCAGCGCGTAAATGATCATCGGAATCGACGGTGGAATGATGGGGCCCAGCGTGGCACTGGCCACCACCACGGCGCCGGCAAAGCCGCGCGAGTACTCGGGCTTTTTCAGCATCTGGCGTATCGTCACCAGACCGGGGCCGGCAGCGTCTGCAATAGCGCTGCCGCTCATGCCGGAAAAAATAACACTGACCAATATATCCACCTGGGCCAGGCCGCCGCGCATGCGACCCACCAGGATGCGGCAGAAATCAAAAATACGCTCACTCACCGTGCCGGCGTTCATGATGTTGGCCGCAAACACAAAAAGCGGCACAGCCAGCAGCACATAGCTGTTGTACAAGCCGTTGCCCACTTGCTCGGCCACCAGGCCGAGGTCCTGGCGCTTGACCATGAGGTAGGCAAAGCCGGAGATCAACATCGAAAAGCCGATCGGCATGCGCAGCAACATGCCACCAGCCAACACCAGGGCCAACACCCAGATTCCCGACGTCATATGCGCAACTCCGCTTCAAGCCCTACACCCCGAAATGCGTTCCAAATAGCCCACGCAGAACGCACCACCAGGGCCACCAGCAGCAGCACAAATGGCAGAAAAACCAACATAAAGGAAATCCCCAGCACGGGGCTGGACTCCCTTTTCATGAAATGCACATAGTCCCAGGTCGCGGGAATGCCGTAAAGCGCTACGCCGCCAATGAGCAAATTACCCGCCACCCGCATGACTTTGCGGGTGGGCAGGTTCACACTGTTCCATATCAGGTCAAACGCCACGTGCTCGCGCTCCGGGACCACAAAAGCAGCGCTCCACAAAATCACCCAGACATACAAAATGACGGCAGCCTCATCGGTCCACGCCATCGGCCGGTTAAAGCCGAAGCGGGCCGTGACCTGAATCACAAACACAATGAAAAGAGTCAGGAACAAGGTGCCGCCGATCAGATCGGCAGCCTTTTTCGGCCACAGCGTCATGTTGTATGAACCAACTTACTTGGTGTTGTTGATACGGTCGACCAGACCCTTGGGCCAGACCTTGGCGTACTCAGAGTTCTGGTAAGCAGCCTGCACCGACTTGCGGAAAGCTTCCAGATCTGGCGTCGTGACTTGCAAGCCTTGCTGCTTGAAGAAATCAACAATCTGGCTTTCTTCCTTGATGCGGTTCTCGTTGTTGTAGATGGCTGCCGCTTGCGCTGCGGCGGTGACCTTTTGCTTTTGCGCCGCGTTCATGGCGTTGAATGACTTGTTTGAGATCGCAATGAAGATGCCGTCCACCAGGTGATTGGTCAGCACCAGTTGTTTGGTGACCTCGTAGAACTTGGCCGCACGCACAGTGGGCAGCGGGTTGTCCTGACCGTCAACAGTGCCGGTTTTCAGGCCCAGATAAACCTCACCGAAAGCCAGTGGCGTGGGCGTGGCGCCCAGAGCTTCACCCAGGAACAACCACTCTTTAGAGCCGGGCATGCGCAGCTTCACGCCTTTGAGGTCAGCCGGTGTGCGCACATTGCGCGCTTCACGCAAATTGACCTGGCGCGTGCCCAGGTACACGGTGGACAGCGGCGTGACTTCCATTTTCTCGACGACGCTCTTGAACATTTCGGTGCCAATAGGACCGTTGAACACCTTTTGCTGATGCGCCGGATCGCGCACGATGTAGCCGGCGGTGAACACCGAAAACTCGGGCACCAGCTTGGCAATGTCGAAGGCGGAGATGGATGACAGCTCGAGGTTACCGCGGGCCATGGCGGCCGGCTCGGTGCCTTGCTTGAACAGCGAAGCGTTCAGGTTGATCTGGACATCAAATTCGCCGGGTGCGCTTTTGTCCAGGTTTTCTTTAAAGACGGTCCACATCTTGGCATGCCAGTCGTCC
>CANIDW010000068.1 GCA_947466165.1 Comamonadaceae bacterium
AAAGCCTTGGTGTTTGGATCAACGGGTCCGGTGCCGGGCAGCCGGCACGCCGATTCGACGGCTGCGCACCATCTGGTAAGGGCGAAAGAGGTAGGCAAGCGATCCGAAGCCGCTCCAGACATGCACCAGTCGGGTGAAAGGAAAGATCAGAAAGATCGTCATACCCAGGAACATGTGCGCCTTGAACAGCCAGCCGGCTTCGGCCAGTAACTCGGACGCACCGGCGCGAAAGGTCATGATGTGCTGTGCCCAGCCGGCGAGCTTGAGCATCATGCTGCCGTCCAGATGCTGGGCCGACATCGCGATGGTGCCCAGACCGAGCACCAGTTGCAGCCACAGCAATACCAGCAGCAAGATGTCGCTGGCTCTGGAGTTGATGCGGATACGCGGGTCTGTCAGGCGGCGGTGCAGCAAGATCGTGACACCGGCAAAGGCCAGCAAACCAAATAAGCCGCCCGACACCATCGCCACCAGCTGCTTGTCGCCGGCGCTGATGAAATGCTCGTACACAAAGTGCGGCGTCAGCATGCCAAAGCTGTGACCAAAGAATAAAAACAGCACACCCACGTGAAACAAGTTGCTGCCCCAGCGCAGCTGACCTGCCCGCAGCAGTTGCGAAGAGTCGCTCTTCCAGGTGTACTGGTCACGGTCAAAGCGGATCAGGCTGCCGAGCAGAAAAACTGTCAGGCACAGGTAGGGATAGATGCCAAATAAAAAGTGGTCCAGCTCGCTCATGTCCGGGCTCCAGCTGCGCCGGTTTTTTGGCGAATGATGTGAATCGGTTGAGCCTGCCCGGGCTTGGCCTGGCCTTGCGTTGAGCAGCCGTCAAACACCACGGGCTCGGCCCAAACAGTGTCCAGCGGCTCATCGGCTGCAATCAGCACAGGCTGCGGTTTTTCACCGGCCAGCTCCAGCAGCGCACCCAGAACGGCGGCGTAAGCGCTGTTGCGCTGCTGCAGGGCGGCAAAGATGGCGTTGAAGATGTGCGCCATCTCGGCCAGAAACTCACGCGCTTCGCGGGGTGGCTGGGTCGAAGTGAACTCCAGCACCACCGGCAGAAAGTCCGGCATCTCGCCTTCGGCCAGAAACAGGCCGGCTTTTTCATAGGTCTGCGCCAAATCGATCATGGCCGGGCCACGCTCACGCGAGTCGCCGTGGACATGCTCGAACAGGTGCAGCGAGGTCGCGCGGCCCCGGTCGAAGAGTTCAACATAAGCGGCTTCTGTGTCCAGCGAGGCCGGTCGTCCGAGTTGCTCGATCAGGGCGTCCAGCTCGGCCAGTCGCAACGGTGTTAATGCGCGCTCTTCGTGCAGCGCCTGTTGCAGCTCGCTCAGGTGATCGCGCAATTCGGCGTCCGGGTAGCCCAGCAGCCGTGCCAGCACGCGCAGACTCTTGCCGGCGGGCAAGGCGTTGTTAAAAAGTGCCATGGGTCAGACCTCCAATTTGATGGGGATGGTGCGTTTGTGTTGGCCGCCGAACAGGCTCAGTTCGCTGGCGCCGTCAGAGCAGCCGTTGCCGAAACTGAAACCGCAGCCGCCCCGCATATCGAAAGCGTTCTCTGCGTACTCTCGGTGTGAGGAGGGGATCACGAAGCGGTCTTCGTAGTTAGCGATCGCCATGAGGTGGTACATCTCCTCGACCTCTGCCACGCTCAAACCCGTTTGCGTCAGCACCGCCAGGTTCTGCACATGGTCCACATGCTTGCTGCGCTGGTAGGCGCGCATGGCCAGCATGCGTTCGAGGGCGCGAATCACCGGCGAGGTATCACCCGCCGTCAGCAGATTGGCCAGGTACTGCACCGGGATACGCATTTGAGCGATGTCGGGCAGCTCACCGTGCACGCCTATCAGGCCCGCGTTGGCCGCCGAGCTGATCGGTGACAGCGGCGGCACATACCAGACCATGGGCAATGTGCGGTACTCGGGGTGCAGGGGCAGAGCGACTTTCCATTCGACGGCCATCTTGTAGACCGGGCTGCGGCGTGCGCCTTCCAGCCAGGCTTCGGGAATGCCGTCCAGCCGTGCCTGTGCGATGACATCCGGGTCGTTCGGGTTCAGGAAAATACCCAGCTGCGCCTCGTACAGGTCCTTGTCGTCCGGCACACTCGCGGCTTCCTGGATGCGGTCCGCGTCATACAGAACCACGCCCAGGTAACGGATGCGGCCCACGCAGGTTTCGCTGCACACAGTGGGTTGACCGGCCTCGATACGCGGGTAGCAGAAGGTGCATTTTTCGGCCTTGCCGCTTTTCCAGTTGTAGTAGATTTTTTTGTAGGGGCAGCCTGAGACGCACATGCGCCAGCCGCGGCACTTGTCCTGGTCGATCAGCACAATGCCGTCTTCTTCGCGCTTGTAGATCGAGCCTGAAGGGCAACTTGCCACGCAGGCCGGGTTCAGGCAGTGCTCGCACAGGCGAGGCAGGTACATCATGAAGGTGTTCTCGAATTGACCCACCATGTCTTTTTGCACCTGCTCGAAATTGGCCAGGTTCGCGTCTTGGCTGCGTTTGGAAAATTCGCCACCCAGAATTTCTTCCCAGTTCGGGCCCCACTCAATTTTTTCCATGCGCTTGCCGGTGATCAGGCTGCGTGGTCGGGCGGTCGGCGTGGCCTTCATTTCTGGCGCGGCCTGCAAGTGCGCGTAATCGAAGGTGAAAGGCTCGTAGTAGTCGTCGATCTGCGGCATATTGGGGTTGGCGAACAGGCGCATCAGCAGTTTCCATTTGCCACCCTGGCGCGGTTCAATGGAGCCATCGCTATTGCGCACCCAGCCGCCTTGCCACTTGTCCTGGTTTTCCCATTCTTTGGGGTAACCGATGCCGGGCTTGGTCTCGACGTTGTTGAACCAGGCGTATTCCATGCCGGCCCGGCTGGTCCAGACGTTTTTGCAGGTCACCGAACAGGTGTGGCAACCAATGCATTTGTCCAGGTTGAGCACCATGCCGATTTGCGCGCGTACCTTCATGCTGCTTCTCCCATTTGTTGCACGGCACGCAGGTACTCGTCATCGGTAGGCGTGTCCAGCCAGTCCACCTGGTTCATCTTGCGAACCACCACGAACTCGTCCCGGTTGGTGCCGATGGTTCCGTAGTAATTAAATCCGTAAGACAGCTGCGCGTAGCCGCCGATCATGTGGGTGGGCTTGAGCACGATGCGGGTGACCGAGTTGTGAATGCCGCCGCGCTGGCCGGTGATCTCCGAGCCGGGTGTGTTAACGATTTTTTCCTGCGCGTGGTACATCATCACCATGCCGGGCTTGACGCGCTGGCTGACCACGGCGCGTGCGGCGATCGCGCCGTTGACGTTGTAGGCCTCGATCCAGTCGTTGTCCTGCACGCCAATGAGTTTGGCGTCGTCTTCGCTCAGCCAGATGATCGGGCCGCCCCGGCTGAGCGTGAGCATCAACAGGTTGTCGGTGTAGGTTGAGTGAATGCCCCACTTCTGGTGCGGCGTGATGAAGTTCAGCAATATCTCAGCATGCCCGTTGCCGCGAATGCCGTGCACGCCCGCGGTTGCTTTCAGGTTCACCGGCGGCCGGTAACTGGCCAGACCTTCGCCGAAGGCCAGCATCCACGGATGGTCCTGGTAGAACTGCTGGCGTCCGGTCAGGGTGCGCCAGGGGATCAGCTCGTTGACGTTGGTGTAGCCCGCGTTATAGGAAACAGTCTCAGACTCGATGCCGCTCCAGGTCGGCGAACTGATGATCTTGCGCGGCTGTGCCTGGATGTCGCGAAAGCGGATCTTTTCGTCTTCGCGGTGCAGCGCCAGATGCGCGTGTTCACGACCGGTTTGCTTGCTCAGCGCAGCCCAAGCTTTGACCGCCACATGGCCGTTGGTCTCGGGCGCCAGTTGCAGCACCATTTCGCAGGCGTCGATGTCGCTCTCGATGCGCGGCATGCCCAGTGTCACACCCGGCTCTGTGACCAGACCGTTGAGTTCGCCTAGCTGGCGTACCTCGGTGTCGGTGTTCCACGCAATGCCCTTGCCGCCATTGCCGATCTTGTTCAGCAGCGGGCCCACCGCCGTGAAGCGCTTGTAAACGTTGGGATAGTCACGCTCGACCACTTGAATCTGCGGCGCGGTCTTGCCGGGAATCAGATCGCACTCGCCGCGCTTCCAGTCCTTGACCTCGATGGGCTGGGCCAGCTCGCCGGGCGAGTCGTGCATCAGCGGCGTGAGGACGACCTCTTGCTCGACACCCAGATGGCCTTCGCACAGTTCGCTGAATTTTTTGGCAAAGCCCTTGTAAATTTCCCAATCGCTTTTGGACTGCCACAGAGGATCTACCGCCGTGGACAGCGGGTGGATGAAGGGGTGCATATCGCTGGTGTTGAGGTCGTTTTTCTCGTACCAGGTGGCTGTTGGCAGCACGATGTCGGAGTACAGACAGGTCGTACTCATGCGAAAGTCCAGCGTGACCAGCAGGTCCAGCTTGCCTTCGGGGGCTTTGTCGTGCCAGACAACTTCTTCGGGCCTGGCTTCTTGTGCGCCCAGGTCTTTGCCTTGCACGCCGTTGGCAGTGCCCAGCAGGTGCTTGAGGAAATATTCATGCCCCTTGCCCGACGAGCCGATGATGTTGGAGCGCCAGACAAACATGTTGCGCGGCCAGTTGGCCGGGTGGTCCGGGTCTTCGCAGCTGAGCTTGAGCGAGCCGTCCTGCAGTGACTTGACGACATGGTCTTTGGTGTCCAGACCGGCGGCCTTGGCATCGCGCACCACTTGCATGGGGTTGGTCTGCAACTGCGGTGCACTGGGCAACCAGCCCATGCGTTCGGCGCGCACGTTGTAGTCGATCATGCTGCCGCCGAATTTTCTCCGGTCGGCCAGTGGCGACAACACTTCATCAACGCCCAGCTTCTCGTAACGCCACTGATCGGTGTGCGCATAAAAGAAGCTGGTGGAGTTCATTTGCCGCGGCGGGCGTATCCAGTCCAGCGCAAAGGCCAGCGGCGTCCAGCCGGTTTGCGGGCGCAGTTTTTCCTGTCCTACGTAGTGGGCCCAACCGCCCCCGCTTTTACCGATACAGCCGCACATCATCAGCATATTGATCACGCTGCGGTAGTTCATGTCGCTGTGGTACCAGTGGTTCATGCCGGCGCCGATAATGACCATCGAGCGACCTTCTGTCTTGTCGGCGTTGTCGGCGAACTGCCTGGCCACGGCGATCACCTGGTCGCGTGGCACGCCGGTAATCTGTTCTTGCCAGGCTGGTGTGTAAGGGGTGTTGTCGTTGAAGTCGGGAGCAGCCAGCTCGCCCGGCAGGCCGCGCGCAATGCCGTATTGCGCGACCTGCAGGTCGAACACGGTAGCCACCAGCGCCGAGCGTTCTTCGCCCGCCTTGCCCAGTGAAATTCGCTGCACCGGCACCTTGCGCACCAGTACATCGTCTTGCGCATTGTTGGGAAAGTGTTCATGGTGAATGCCGCCAAAGTAGGGGAAGCCAACTTTCACGCTGTCGTGAACTGTTGCGCCTTCCATCACCGAGAGCTTGAGATGAACCTCCCTGCCGTGGCGTGCTTCTTTGGGCTCCAGATTCCACTGCCCGGCGTCGGCGCGTCCATCGGGGCCCCATCGAAAACCGATGGCCCCTTGAGGTAGCACCACGTTATCGCTCTCGTCGAAGGCCACGGTTTTCCACTCAGGGTTGTTGGCCTGGCCCAGCTTGCCGTTGAAGTCAGAGGCGCGCACATAGCGGTCAGGCACCATGATCGTCTCACCGCCCGCCAGCACATGCTCTTTGAGCATGACCAGCATTGGCAGATCGGTGTAACGGCGGGCGTAGTTGTCAAAGTAGGCTGAGCGCGGCTTGCCGTTGCCGCCGAAGTAATGCTCTTTCAGGATCACATGGCCCATGGCCATGGCGAGTGCAGCATCCGTGCCCTGCTTGGGGTGCAGCCAGATGTCCGACAGCTTGGCCACCTCGGCGTAGTCGGGGGTGATTGCCACGGTCTTGGTGCCCTTGTAGCGGACTTCGGTGAAGAAGTGGGCGTCCGGCGTGCGTGTTTGCGGCACGTTCGAGCCCCAGGCGATTATGAAGCCCGAGTTGAACCAATCCGCCGATTCGGGCACATCGGTCTGCTCGCCCCAGACCTGCGGGCTGGAGGGAGGCAGGTCGCAGTACCAGTCGTAAAAACTCATGCACACGCCGCCGATCAGGGACAGGTAGCGTGAACCGGCCGCATAGCTGACCATGGACATGGCCGGAATGGGTGAGAAGCCGATGATGCGGTCGGCGCCGTATTTTTGGATGGTGTGGATATTGGACGCGGCGATGATTTCATTGACCTCCTCCCAGCTGGAGCGCACAAAGCCGCCCAGTCCGCGCACGCTTTGGTAGTCGAGGCGCTTGTTGCCGTCCTGCATGACGGCGGCCCAGGCCTGGACCGGTGCGAGAGTCAGCCTCGCATGGCGCCAGTGCTTGAGCAAGCGGGCGCGAACCATGGGGTACTTGACGCGGTTGGCGCTGTAGAGGTACCAGCTGTAGCTGGCGCCGCGGGCGCAGCCGCGAGGTTCGTGGTTGGGCATATCCCAGCGGGTGCGCGGGTAGTCGGTCTGCTGGGTTTCCCAAGCCACGATGCCGCCCTTGACGTAAATCTTCCAGGAGCATGAGCCTGTGCAGTTCACACCATGCGTGCTGCGCACAGTCTTGTCGTGCGCCCAGCGGTTGCGGTAAGCGTCTTCCCAGGTGCGGTCTTCGGCCGTGGTCACGCCGTGCGTCCCGGAAAACGATTCACGCGGGTTGGAAAAGTGGCTCAGGCGGTCCAGAAAATGACTCATGGATATCTCCAGTAATACGTGGTGAACGGTGCGCTCAAGGGTGTCAGGGGTTGTGGATATCTGCGCCGCTGCGCAGGTAAAACCACCAGTTCAGAACCAGGCACACGGCATAAAAGAGGGCAAAGCCGTACATCGCCAGTTGCGGCGTGCCTGCCTTGATTTGCGCGCCGATGACCACCGGTGCAATAAAGGCGCCGTAAGCCGCCACGGCCGAGGTCCAGCCGAGCACAGGGCCGGCTTGCTGGCGGTCAAAGATGACGCCGATGGTGCGAAAAGTCGAGCCATTGCCGATGCCACTGGCAATGAACAGCACGATGAACAGACCGAGGAAGGCGGCGAAGTACTGCTCCGGCGCCGCCGATGCATAGGCCTGCATCATCACGTAACCCACCGCTGCCGATGCCAGCACCATCACGGCTGAAATGATTTGCGTGACGATGGAGCCGCCGACTTTGTCGGAGATCCAGCCGCCCACCGGCCGCACGGCTGCGCCCACGAAGGGACCTATCCAGGCGTAGGTCAGGGCCGATGGTGCATTTGGATTTTTCAGGGTGTGCTGCAAGACGCCTGCCGCGTCAGCCACATGCTGGTAACCGAAGATCACCGTGATGGCCAGTGGCAGCACCATCGAAAAACCGATGAAGGAGCCGAAAGTGACGATGTACAGCGCCGTCAGTGACCAGGTGTGCTTGTTGCGGAAAATGGCGAACTGCTTGCTGACGTTGTCTTTCATGGCGCCGAACGCTGCCAGCCGCATGGTCAACAAGGCCAGCCCGATGTCCAGCGGTATCGCCACCCACATGTTGAGCAGGCCCAGACCGGTAGGCGCCGGCAGGTACAGGTACAAGATGAAAATCGCCGGTACAAAAGCCA
>CANIDW010000069.1 GCA_947466165.1 Comamonadaceae bacterium
ATGATTCCCACAGAACGCGGCAGCAGCGGCAGCGTGCGTTTACGGGCGCTGTCAAACAAGCCTTCTAACTCGAGTTTTGCTTTGAGGCGGGCGAACTGTTCAAACCAATTGCCCTGCCCGGCCTCGAGCATGGATTCGATCACCAACTGCAACTCGCCGCGCGGCTCGTAAACACCCAGCCGGCCGCGCACTTGCACCACCTGACCATCGCGCGGCACAAAGTCGACCAGCGAGGCTGCCCGCTTGAACATGGCGCAGCGCACCTGCCCTTGTTCATCTTTGAGGTTGAAATAGCAGTGCCCGCTGGCGGCCCGGGAAAAGCCGGCGATCTCGCCCTTGACCGCGACCGGGTTAAAGCGCGCTTGCAGACTGTCGGCAATCGCCCGTATCAATGAGCCAACCGGCCACACCCGCACCGCGGGGGCTGTTGCCGATCCCTCTTCTGGCAGAAACTGATTGGTGACTTGATCCATGGACTTGCGAAGTTGTTACAGATTCATGCGCCCGGGAAGTTGGGACGCGAGCTGTGGGCGCCCTGGATATGCAAGGGCCTAAGCCATAATTCACACCATTGAATTTACCGGGAGTCAGCGTTTGTTCTCGATCATACAAGCCGCGGGATGGCCCATTTGGCCACTACTGGCATGCTCGGTATTGGCTTTGGCCGTGGTGATAGAGCGGTTTTTAAGTCTGCGCATGGAGCAGGTGGCCCCACCTAAGCTTGTCGGCGAGGCCATGTTGGTCTCACGCCTGGCCGTACCCTCCCGAGAGATCATTGCCCAGCTCGAGGCCAATTCAATGCTGGGCAGGGTGCTGGCGTGCGGCTTGCAAGCGCTCAGTAAAAATCCCCGATTGAGCGAAGATGACCTGCGTTCGACCCTTGAAAACGGCGGTCGGGAAGCTGCCCACGAACTCGAGCGCTACATGGCTGTGCTGGCCACCATTGCTTCGGCAGCGCCGCTGCTAGGCTTGCTGGGCACTGTGATTGGCATGATTGAGATCTTCAGCTCGCAGGGTGCGGGTGTCACGGGCACTGACAACCCGGTGCAACTGGCACAAGGCATTTCGATTGCGCTTTACAACACGGCCTTCGGGCTGATGGTGGCGATTCCTTCTTTGATTTTCTGGCGCTATTTCCGCGGCCGGATTGAAAGCTATGTGCTTCAGATGGAACTTGCAACCGAGCGTTTTGCCCGCCACTTGAACAGCCTGCGCCAGTCGCCATGAAAGCCTGCCGCTTCAGCGTCAATGCGTGGAGGCCTGAGCCATGAAGTTTCGCCAACGCCCGATTGACGAGCCTGAAATCAACCTCATCCCGTTCATTGACGTGTTGCTGGTACTGTTAATTTTTTTGATGCTGTCAACCACGTACAGCAAGTACACGCAGTTGCAGATTCAACTGCCTGTCGCCAACACTGAAGCCGCGCGCAAGCGCCCGCAGGAAGTGGTGGTAGCCGTCAGCAGTGACGGGCGTTACGCCGTCAACAAAGCGGTGCTTAACGGGCGCAGCCTGGACACCGTGGTTGCGGCCTTGCGTGCGGCCCATAACGGCGGACAGGAAACAGTGCTGATCATCAGCGCAGATGCAGCAGCCAGCCATCAGTCTGTCGTGTTGGTGATGGAGGCGGCCCGGCGAGCAGATCTTTCGCGCATCACCTTTGCCACCCAGAGCACTTCTTCAGGCAAGCGCTGAGCGACCGGTACTTCAAAACCTTGATGTCAGCCCTGTCCCAGACCCTGCAACGCGCCTGGATGGAGCGCGGCTGGCTGGCACGCCTGCTGTGGCCGCTGTCCCGGCTTTACGGTGCGCTGGTCGGCATCAGGAGATGGCTGTTTGAACACCATTGGCTGAGCGCCTACACGGCGGACGTGCCTGTGGTGGTGATTGGGAATCTGGTGGCTGGTGGCGCTGGCAAGACACCCCTGGTGATGGCTATGGTGCAGCACCTGCGGGCCGCTGGGAGGTACCCCGGCGTGGTCTCACGCGGTCATGGACGGCTGGACCAGACTTGCCTGGAAGTGCTGCCGCACATGCCAGCCACACTGTGCGGCGATGAGCCGCTGTTGATCAAGCAGCGCACCGGCGCGCCGGTGTTTGTGGCCCGCCGCCGCAGCGATGCGCTGCAGGCCCTGCTGGCGGCCCATCCTGACACCGACCTGGTCATTTGCGACGACGGTTTGCAGCATTACGCCTTGCGACGCGATCTGAACATTGCAGTCTTTGATGACCGCGGCCTTGGCAACGGCTGGCTGCTGCCAGCCGGCCCGCTGCGCGAAGTCTGGCCGCAGCCCCAAAAGCCTTTGCAAACCAGGGGTCCCCAATCAGTAGCGCCTGTGCATCTGCTGCTACACACAGGCCGTCAGCCTGCGTTTGCCGGCTTCCAGTCCAGCCGGAATTTAGCGCACGAGGCGGTGGCCGCTGATGGCACCCGCGTGCCGCTGCAAAGCCTGCTAGGTGAAGACCTGGCAGCGCTGGCTGCCATTGCCAACCCCGGGGCATTTTTTGACATGTTGCGCCAGCAAGGCTTGACCCTCACCCGGACGCTGGCACTGCCGGACCATGACGCAATGTCCGGCGTGCCCATTTGGGACCAGCGCCAACGTCTGCTGTGCACTGAAAAAGACGCTGTCAAACTGTTTGCGCGTTACCCGCAAGCCGGATTGATGTTACTTGCCGTACCTTTGGTATTTACACCGGAGCCGGATTTTTTCCAGGCGCTGGACGAGCGCCTTCTTCCCTTGCTTTCTCCATTACCATCCAGCCATGGACACCAAACTTCTTGAACTGCTGGTCTGCCCCGTGACCAAAGGCCCGCTCGAATACCAACGCGACAAGCAAGAGCTGATTTCCCGCAGCGCACGCCTGGCTTATCCGGTGCGTGATGGTCTGCCAGTGATGCTCGAAAACGAAGCCCGCGCCCTGAGCGACGAAGAGCTCGGACTTTGAACACGCCTCTTAATCCAACCGACCGGGACGCCCTGCGCTTCACGGTTTTGATACCGGCCCGCATGGCTTCAACCCGCCTGCCGAACAAGCCCCTGGCCGAAATCAACAAGCTTCCGATGGTCGTGCGGGTCGCGCAGCGTGCCGCACTGAGCAGCGCCGCCCAGGTGGTGGTGGCCACAGACAGCCCGGTGATCATTCAAGCCTGCGAAGAACATGGCGTGCGCGCAGTGCTCACGCGCGCCGATCACCCCAGCGGCAGCGATCGCCTGGCCGAAGCTTGTACGCTGCTGGGCTTGCACTCTGACGAGGTGGTGGTCAACGTTCAGGGCGACGAACCGCTGATCGACCCGGCCCTGATCAACGCCGTGGCCCGGCTGCTACAAGACCGCCCGGACTGCGCCATGAGCACGGCAGCCCATGCCATCGACCAGCTGGCCGATTACCTCAACCGCAATATTGTGAAAG
The DNA here is from genome assembly GCA_947466165.1 of Comamonadaceae bacterium. Taxonomy (GTDB): domain Bacteria; phylum Pseudomonadota; class Gammaproteobacteria; order Burkholderiales; family Burkholderiaceae_C; genus Polaromonas. The sequence continues at coordinate 3,413 of CANIDW010000069.1, forward strand.
TCGTTCTGGATGCACGTAACACCGCGCTTTACTTCAGCCGTGCGCCCATCCCCTTGGGCCGCGACTTTGATGGCACCGCCTGGTGGCCGGCATCAAGCATGCCGCCGCCTTTGCGGCATGTGGGCATTTACGGCTACCGCAGCGGGTTTTTGTGCGAGTTCCCATCTTTGCCGCAAGCGCCCATTGAGCAACTCGAATCCTTGGAGCAGTTACGTGCACTTTGGCACGGTCACCGCATCGCGGTTCACATCACGCAAAACCCGCCCGGGATGGGTGTAGACACCCCGGAAGACCTGGCGCGGGTGCGCAGTTTGCTGGCCGACCCATCCTGACCCTGTCGCAGGCAAGGATTGCCCAGCCAGTCAGCAATTCTCTAAGGCCTGCATGCTATCCTTGAGACGACAAATAAACGGGCCAGCTTCAAGGCCAATCAAAACGAGACAACCAAGGCTTGCGCAACGCGGCCGGGCGCAGACTTACCTGAAAGCGAGGACATCCATGAGACTGATACTACTGGGCGCCCCAGGCGCTGGCAAAGGCACACAAGCCACCTTCATTTGCCAGAAATACAGCATTCCTCAAATCTCCACCGGTGACATGTTGCGCGCCGCTGTCAAGGCCGGAACCCCGCTGGGCGTGCAAGCCAAAAAAGTCATGGACGCCGGTGGCCTGGTCAGCGATGACCTGATCATCAACCTGGTTAAAGAGCGCATTACCCAAGCAGATTGCGCCAAGGGTTTTTTGTTTGACGGTTTCCCCCGGACCATTCCGCAAGCTGACGCCATGAAAGCGGCCGGCGTCAAAATTGATTACGTGCTGGAAATTGACGTGCCTTTCGAGGCCATCATCGAGCGCATGAGCGGACGCCGCTCGCATGCCGCCTCCGGACGCACCTACCATGTCAAGTACAACCCGCCCAAAACCAGCGGTGTGGACGACGTCACGGGCGAGCCCCTGATCCAGCGCGAAGACGACAAAGAAGAAACCGTGCGAAAACGCCTGGAGGTCTACAGCGCGCAGACCCGGCCTCTGGTGGATTACTACGCCAATTGGGCCCAAAAAGATGCGGCCGTTGCACCGCGGTACCGCGCCATCAGCGGCATCGGCGGCGTGGACGACATCACCGCACGCGCATTCAAAGCACTGGCAGACTGAACGCGCTCAGCGCTTTGCGCTGCAGCCCTCAATTCGATTGCATCAGCTCCAGCATCAAAGCGATGCGGGCTTTGGCGGAGTTCAAGCCGGGGGCGACCGGCAGGGCATCATTGCCGCCGTCGAGCAAGCGGCCTTCTGTGCAACGGCTTGCACGCAGCACTTTCACCCCTTTTTCCATGGCCACCCTTAGCGCCGCTTCGAGGTCCTGATGCACCGTACCGTTGCCGGTGGTGGTCACCACCAAGCCCTGCACACCGGCCTCAACCAGAGCCCTGACGGCCCAACCATCGGCGCCGGCATGGCTCATCACCACCTCCACACGTGGCCAGCGGGTGCCGGCCAGTCGACCCAGTAAAGCTGCCCTGCCCTCCAGCAAACAGGTCGATGCATGCGGCCAGGGCCTTAACTGGCGCAACCGGCCCTCTTCGACATAAGCAATCGGTCCGGCGTCGCCGGCACTAAAAGCGTTCAGGCGGTAAGGATGTATTTTTTGAACATCTTCAGCCCCAAACACCGCACCAGCACACACAACGCTCACACCGCCAGCCCCCGGGCTTGCCGCTACGGCCAGCGCATCCATCATGTTTTGCGGGCCGTCGGGAGCCAGAGCAGTGGCCGGGCGCATGGCACAGGTCAGCACCACGGGTTTGGCCGGCATCAGCAGCGCATGCAGAAAGTAAGCCGTCTCTTCCAGCGTGTCCGTACCGTGGGTGATGACTACCGCCTGCACTTCTGACTGTGAGAGGTGGTGTGCCACGCGCTGCGCCAGCTTGACCCAGACGTCAAAACCCATGTCCTTACTGTCGAGTTGCGCGAGCTGTTCGACGATAAAACGATCCGCGTCAGCCCCGTTGCCGGCTGCCGGCAGAACTGCCAGCAAATCAGCCACACCCAGCTGCCCGGCGGTGTAACCGGTATGGTCCAGTGGACTGGCTGCAGTACCGGCAATGGTGCCGCCGGTCCCCAAAATCACTATTTTTTGACCCATTGCTTGCAAACTTTCAAAAACTGGATAAAAATACAGTTACTGGATATTAAAACAGTAAGCGAACGAAAACTTCAACAGGAGCCATGCCATGACCATTCTCAGCGACATTTCCCGCCTGGCAGAAGGCCCCAAGCTCACTGCACGGCAGCAACAGATCCTCGAGTTGATTCAAAGCGCCATCGCCCGCACCGGCGCTCCCCCTACGCGCGCAGAAATTGCCAGCGAGCTGGGTTTCAAGTCCGCCAACGCCGCCGAAGAGCATCTGCAAGCGCTGGCTCGCAAAGGCGCCATCGAACTGGTCAGCGGCACTTCACGCGGCATCCGACTTCGCAGTGACACCCTGCGCTCACTCAATGAGTCACGCAACAAACAGTTTTCCCTGCCCTTGCAAAGCCTGGCCCAGCTCGCCCTGCCTCTGGTGGGGCGGGTTGCAGCCGGCAGCCCTATTCTCGCGCAGGAGCACATTGAGCAAACCTATTACTTTGAGTTCAGTTTGTTTCAGCGCCAGCCTGACTACCTGCTCAAAGTACGCGGCATGAGCATGCGCGACGTAGGCATCATGGATGGCGACCTGCTGGCCGTGCAACAAAACAAAGAAGCACGCAACGGTCAAATTGTGGTGGCGCGCCTAGGCGATGAAGTCACCGTCAAACGGCTGCGCCGGACTAAGAACCATATCGAACTCTTGCCAGAAAATCCGGACTTCGAGACCATCATCGTGCGGCCCGGTGAGCCCTTTGAAATCGAAGGCCTGGCCGTCGGACTGATCCGCAACACCATGCTGATGTAAGCCTGCAGCACTGAAAATTTCACTCCCAATTTTTCGCGCCAGGTGGCGGGCGTCGGGTTCTGATGAAGAACCCACACCCTGGCGTTGCAAAACCATGGCCTCTGGCCCTTCAGAAATCCTGCCTGTGTCATCACTCAATAGGAGTCATCATGGGAACCACTGCTTCATTTTCTTCGGGTCATCTTGCCGGTCTGTGGGCGCCACTGCACGGCTTTTTAAGCTGGTTTGTGACCGCTCCAGCCAAACACCAGCCTTCTGAGGAACGCTACGCTCAAAACAGACCTGGCAAAAGTATGGCGGGTATCGCCAAGCCGGCTCAGCAGCGGCCTGTGCTGGGGGCGAAACCCCTGACCTGCTTTCACGCCCGTACACAGGCCGCGCAAGGCCGGGCGCCATCACGTTTGCGGGTTTTGCGCGAGTTTGAACCCGGCGCCAGTCCGGCTTGCGCCGGACGCATGGTGATCACGGGTCGTATGGCCGACGTTTGCGCTGAACTCGAACGTATGAGTCAGACACAGCGCTCACATTGATCCTCGGGCGCATCGGGCCTGTCATCTGAAGACCTGCCCTGAGATTTCAGGGCATCTCCCTGGCCTGCTTCTTCGACTTGCAGGCACAATATCGACATGAATATTGTGATCCTAGATGACTATCAGGATGTGGTTCGCAAGCTCCAATGCGCATCCAAACTCGACGCCTACCAGGCGAAGGTCTACACCAACACTGTCAAGGGGATTGGCCAGTTGTCGGTTCGCCTGAAAGACGCAGACGTGGTCGTTTTGATCCGTGAGCGCACGCACATGCCGCGCACATTGATCGAAAAACTACCCAAACTCAAACTGATCGTGCAGACCGGCAAAGTCGGTGAGCATATTGATGTGGCCGCTTGCACGGAACGCGGCATTGTGGTGGCAGAAGGTGCGGGCTCTCCCATTGCTCCGGCAGAAATGACCTGGGCGCTGATCATGACGGCAACACGTCGCCTGCCCCAGTACATCGCCCATCTCAAACATGGTGCCTGGCAACAGGCTGGCCTGAAGTCGAGCTCGATGCCGGTTAATTTTGGCTTGGGCACCGTGCTCAAAGGCAAAACGCTGGGAATCTGGAGTTACGGAAAAATCGGCAAGCTTATAGCCGGCTACGGTCGCGCATTTGGCATGCGTGTGCTGGTTTGGGGTCGTGAGGCCTCGCGTGAACAGGCCCTGGCCGACGGATTCGAACTGGCTGACAACAAAGCTGATTTTTTTGCCCAGTCTGACGTACTCACGCTGCATTTGCG
>CANIDW010000070.1 GCA_947466165.1 Comamonadaceae bacterium
AATGCTGTTTCGCCCGCAGCGCCTGACGATAGAGCAGGGGCAGATTCTGGCTGGTGACCTGAGCGTGCTGGACATGCTCAAAGACACCGGCGGTCTGGGCGACATCGGCCGCCTGCTGGCTGAAGCCAAGGCACCTATGCGAGAAGTTCGCATGCAAGTTCTGGGCGACGACAACGCCGCCGACTACTGGCGCGCCGGCGAGCGCTACAACTTTCTGCTCGACCTCACGCACGAGGTCAACAACGACCTCAGCCACGGGCTGGTGTTGACCATGACGCGGGCGCGCTCGGGCTTGAGTGCATTGGCGCGGGTTCTGGAGAAATGGGTGCAGCACATGCTGGGCGTTGCGGTGCGCGTGCGGCCTTTGCAAAAAATTGACGACCCCGGTTGGCGCTGGCATGTGGGCCTGGATGTGCATGCCTCGGCTTTGCTCAATGACCTGTACGAAGACAAACCGGTCGAGCCTGAGCGCCTGCAGCGCCTGCTCAGCCTTTTTCGTTTGGAGTTTGATCAGCCGCAGGAAATGCGTGCCGATGTGGCGGGTAAGCCGGTCTACCTGGGGCTGATGATGAGCGAGGACCGGGCTTTGCGTCTGAAGCCTCAAAACCTGCTGCTCAACCTGCCGCTGGCGGCCTTGGCATAAAATCCGGTATTCAGCTATTTTTAACCGGAGTCTTCCATGCCTAAAAAAATCCGAGTCGAAGCCGACAGGTGCGCACCTAAACCCACTCTTGCTCCAGGCATGACCCGCACTGCCGGCCACGGCCAGAAAGTCAGCCTTGAGCGCGGTTCATGGACCCGCAGCAAGAAAAACCCGGGCAAGCGCCCCAGCAAGGGCGGTTAATTCCCTTTCAGGTGCAGCCTTGGCGCTGCACCGCTGTTTCTACGGTCTGCCTTTGGCAGGCCGTTTTTTTTGGCTGACTGCCTTTTCTTTAGCGACTGTGTTGCAGAAAAAAGGCCAGCATGGCCGCTGAGGCGCCGGGGGCCTGGGGGTCTGTGTAACTGCCTTCCGGGTTGCCGCCCGCCCAGGCGTGCGGACTGCCATCAACCGACCAGTGCTCCACAAAACTGCGGCCATCGCCGGCCCTGTAGACGCTGCGCTTTGCCTGTCGCAGGCTCTCGTTATCAGACGGCGAAGCCAGCAGTGCTTCGTTGTGTTCAAGCGCCAAGCCGCTGGCCGTCAGCGCTGCCGTGGCGGCCTGCACGATGCTCAGGCTGTTGTCGGGGTGAACGGTGGTGTCTGCGCTGCCGTGAAAAACGATGGTCGGCATCGGGTGTTCACGCGCTGGCGACCCCACCAGCTTGCGGTGCTGACCGCCAAGGCGCATGGCTTGAAAGGCTGACATCACGTCTTTGGCCGCACCGGTCGGCAGACCCGAGTGCACGCCAAGGGCTGCGAACAGCTCCGGGTAATGGGCCGCAACGATCGCGGCCATGGCACCGCCCGCCGACAGACCGGCGATATAGACCCTGGATTCGTCTACCGGGTAGCGGGCGATGATCAGCCGGGTCAAAGCTGCCAGCATGGCCGGCTCGCCGGCACTGCGGCCCTGGTGGGCCGTGTCAAACCAGTTCCAGCAGCGCATCTGGTTGGCCTTGGCCGGTTGCTCCGGGTAGAGCACCATGAAAGGGGTTGTCGCGGCCAGCTCATTCATGCCCGTACCGCGTGCGAAGTCGGGTGCATCTTGTTTGCAGCCGTGCAGCATCACCAGCAGCGGCAAGCGCGCGTTCAGCGCATCCACGGCCGCAGCTTGCGCGGGCACATACAAATTAAATCCGTAGCGCTCGCCATCAAAGTCGAACACCTGCCGGGTGAAGGTCGCGCGGCGCGCTTTGGGCGGCGGCTCTTCCAGCGTTGGCAGCAATTCCGGCGCTGCTGCCTCGTCCGTATCGAAGGCCAAAACCGCCTGGGTGCCCGGTGCAGCAGATGGCGTCGATGGCTGAGCTGGCTGAGCTGGCTGAATTGTTGCGGGTGCTAAGTCGTTCCCGGGCGGGTTCACACCAGCCGGCTGTTCAGCCCCGACGCGGCGAAGTCTTTGCACCGCAACGCTGGCCCAGCGGCGCAGCGTAAAAAAGGGTTTGGCGTCACCCGACTGATTCAACCACCAAGGCATTTACCTAACTCCAAAAATCTTGCTTGCGATGTCACACAGAATACGCCCATGAAATGACGCACGCAAAAACGGATGACTCGGCTACCATGGCGCTATGCCATTTGTTTTTCTTCAGTGATGGAAAAAAATTCGCCAAATCAAGCGCTTGAGCAGGCCCTGGCTGCGCTCAAAGTCAGCGAGGAGCGCTTTCGCGAGCTCGCTGAAAATACCGAAGATGTTTTTTACAGCCGCAACGCCAGCACCGGCGAGTTGCTCTACATCAGCCCTGCCTGCGAACGCCTGATCGGGCGCAAGCTGCAAAGCTTTTATGACAAGCCGGGCCGTTATCTGGGCACCGTGCATCCGGATGACCTGGCGGCCGTCAAGGCTGCCGTAGAAGCCAACATGGGCGGTCTGCCGACCGAGGTCGAGTGCCGCTTGATCAAGCCCGACGGCGAGATCGTCTGGGTTCGCCATTTTGCGCATCTGGTGGGTGAGCGCGTGGTCGGCACCATACGTGACATCACTGCACGCAAGCTGGCCGACGCCAAACTGGCCCGCAGCACGCGCGCGCTGAAGTTGCTCAGTCAGAGCAACCGCGCCTTGACCCGGATAGAAGACGAGTTGCAATTGCTCGGCGAGATTTGCCGGCTGGCTGTCGATGTGGGTGGCTACCGCATGGCCTGGGTCGGCTACGCCTGCGATGATGCTGCGCGCAGCGTCGAGCCCATGGCCCATGCCGGCCATGAGGCGGGCTACCTCAGCAGCGTGCAGCTGAGCTGGGCCGAGGGGCCTGGCGGCACCCCGGGTTCGGCCTGTGATGCGATCCGTCGCAATGAAGTGTGCGAATCCACTGATCTGCAGTCTGCGCCCGGAGATTTTCAGCTGGCCCGGGAGGCACTGGCCCGCGGTTACGGCAGCGTGCTGGCCCTGCCGCTGCGCCACGGCGGAAAGACCCTGGGCGTGCTGGCGCTGTATTCGGCTGAAGCGCAATCTGCCCGCATCGAAGAGATCGGTCTGCTGCAGGAGTTGGCCGACAACCTGAGTTTCGGCATTGACAACATACGCTCGCGCTTGTGGCGTAACCGCATGGAGAAGGCGATCGCGCAGATGGCTGCGGGTGTGTCCATGCAAAGCGGCGGCAATTTTTTTGAAATGCTGGTGCGCAATATGTCCGATGCCATGGGCTCGAATGGCGCTCTGGTGGCGCGTGTGTTGCCTGATGAACCGCTGCGCGGGCGCAGCTTGGCCGCTGTGTTCAATGGCCAAGTGGTGCCACAGTTTGACTATGAAATTTCGCAAACACCTTGCCGCGATTTGGCGCATACCTCCAGCCTGATCGTGCCCGAGCTTGTGCAAACTTTGTACCCTGAATCTTCGATCCTGCGCGATTGTGCAGCTCAGGGCTATGCGGCCCACCGGCTGGAAAATTCTCTGGGGCAGATGGGCGGTGTGCTGGTGTTGGTGTTTCGCGAGCCGCTCACACAAAGCCAGACGGCCCTGCTGCATTCGAGCCTGCAGATTTTTGCTTCACGCGCTTCGGCAGAGCTTGAGCGCTTAGAAGCCGACCTGCAGATCCGCAACCTGAACGCCAGCCTGGAGGACCGCGTCCAACGGCGCACGGCCGAGCTCAAGTTGGCCAACCAGGAGCTGGAGTCCTTCAGTTATTCGGTGTCGCACGACCTGCGCACACCTTTGAGCGCTGTCGATGGTTTTGCCAGCTTGATCGAGATGTCTATGGAAGGCCTGCCGGACTCGCAAATCGGCAAGAGCCGGCATTTTTTGCAACGCATCCGGGCGGGGGTTGTGCAAATGGGTGAGTTGATTGACGCCTTGCTGTCTTTGGCCAAGTTGGCACGCGAACCCCTGCTCAGCGAACAGGTGGACCTCAGCGCGATGGCTGCTGAGGTGCTGGTATCGCTGGGTGAGCGCGATCCGTCCCGCGTTTTGCAGGCGCAGATCGAGCCCGGGCTTGGTGCCACCGGCGACCATCGCTTGCTTCGTCAACTGATGGAAAATTTGCTGGGTAACGCCTGGAAATTCAGCGCCGGCCAGGCCATCACACGCATCAGTTTCGGGCAAGAGACGGATGCTGATGGCAACCCGGTCTTTTACGTCAAGGACAACGGTGCCGGTTTTGACATGGCCCACGCCGACAAGCTGTTTGCGCCATTTCAACGCATGCATTCGCCGTCGCAGTTTGAAGGCAGCGGCATCGGTTTGGCCACGGTGTGGCGCATCGTGTCACGCCACGACGGCCGCATATGGGCAGCGTCGGCCGTCGGCGAGGGCGCGCGCTTTAGTTTCACCCTGGGTTCGGGCAAGGGCGCAGCTGAGGTGAAGCAAGCCTGAAGCCAAAGTCTAAAAAATGAACTTAGTAGTCACAAAGAAATCGTTTTAATTTTTATTTGGAATATCTGTATATTAAAAATACTTTAAGTCCACTGCTGAGATAAACTGCAAGGCATGGTGACCTTTATTTCCCCGGCAGGTGCTGCCCTCAGCGCGACGACCCAACCGGTGGTCAAACCCTCGTTCAAAGCGCAAATGTTGGTGGCGCGCGAAGACGCCATCGTCGAGGCGGTCAATTCCTTGCTGGCCGAAAAAGGCTTTGACCTGATGACCGTCGACGAGGTGGCGGCCAAAGTCGGCATTGCCAAAGCCAGCTTGTACAAGCACTTTCCCAGCAAAGAGGATTTGGCCGCCGCCGCCATGGTCCGACTGCTCAAGCTGGCCAAGAACTTTTTGGCTGAGCTCCCGGCGCAAGCTGAGCCGCTGGCGCAACTCAAGGCCGTGGTGCGCTGGATGATGCAAGTGCAACTGGCCGGGCAAATGCCTTCTTTGCCCAGCCAGAACTCCAGCTTGCGGGCCACCCTTTTGGGCAACCGCGACTACCTTGACAGTTTGCTGCAAGTTAGCGACCACATCGGTCAGTGGATAGAGGCTGCCCAGCAAGACGGCAGTTTGAACCCCAAGCTGCCGCCGCTCTTGGTGCTCTACACCTTGTATTCGCGCGCTTGTGACCCGGTGCTCGAATTCATGCAGGCCAGCGGGCAACACAGCGACGAAGAGATCGTCTCTCTGGTCTTGGCCACCTGCTTTGACGGGCTGGCTCAGACGGCGATCAAAAGTTCCGGTCTGTAGTTTTTTTGCTCGCCCTTGCGGGCATAGCCCAGCGGGTTGGCCACCACGCGGCAACCCCGGCTGACATAGTCCTGCGCGCAGTGCAGATGGCCGTGCAGCCACAGCTGCGCGGCAGGCAGCAGATCGTCCAGCGCATTGCAAAAACCGGCGGTGCCCGGTGTCAGCCCGTAGCGCGGGTCTGCGCTGAGCATGCTGGGTGCAAAGTGCGTGACCGCCACGGTGGGGCCTTCAAACCCGGTGGCCAGTGCCTGGCGCAGCCAGCGCTGACTTTCTAGAGCCCGCTCCCGCAGCTGCTCGGCCAGCAAGGGCGCGCCGCCTTGCAGGCTGTGATTTTTGCGCAGATAAAAATTCGCAGCCCGGAAGGCTTTGTCGCGCGCCTTCAATTGTTCGGCCAGAGCACCGGGTGCCGCGGTTGCAGGCTCATTGGCTGCCGTGCCGGGTGCGCTGCTCAAGCCGTCAAAGTCGCTCCACAGCGTGCAGCCCACAAAGCGCACGCCTTGCAGCACCACGCTTTCTTGCTCCAGCCAGATCAAGCCCCAGCGCTCGCAAGCCTGACGCAGACGCTGGTGGGCTTCGTCGAACTCCAGACCGTCGTATTCATGGTTGCCCGGTACAAAAAAGACCGGCGTCGGCCAGCCGGCACCACCTTCTTGAACCGGCCTGGGTGAAAAGCGGGCCAAGCCGAAGTCCGGCACCCTCAGGCGCGTCAGGTCAGAGTTGTGCTGGTAAGAGCCGATGTCACCCGCCAGCACCAACACGTCGGCGCCGGCCAGGGGCTGCGCTGCAAAATGCGGGTGCGACTCCAGGTGCAGGTCGGACAAAAGCTGAATATTCACCGATCAAGTGTCCGTCAATCAGGCGCTTGGCGTTTGCTGAAAAGCAGAGTTGGCGGCCCGTTGCACCACCTCGCGCAGCCACACATGGCTGCTGCGCTGCTGGCTGCGCCTGTGCCAGACCGCGTCCACCAGCACAGGTGAAACCTCAAAGGGCAGCGGCCGGAAAACCAGCTGATCGGCATAACCCGTGACCTTCACAAAATGCAGCGGCAGCACTGTCAGCAAATTGGCGTTGGCCACCACCCGGGCGGCCGTGAAGAACTGGTTGACTGTCAGCACCACAAAGCGCTCACGTCCCAGCGTCGCCAGTGCCTCGTCCACAAAGCCGAAGGGCCGGCCCGAAAAACTCACCAGCATGTGCCTTGCTGCGCAAAAAGCGTCTATGGTCAAAGGGCCTTGGGCCAGCGGATGGTCTTTGCGCATCACGCAGACGTACTCCCCTGTGTAAAGCCGCTGGTGAAAAAATGGCTGGGGCTCGCCGCTTTGGGTGCGCGCCGTCAAGTCGGCCAGCATGGACGGAAAGTAGCCCACGGCCAGGTCGCAAGCCTCTTCGTCGAGCATGCTGCGCGGGTCTCGGGTGGTCAGTGGCACCACGCGCAGCGTCACGCGCGGGGCTTGTTTTTCAAGGGTTTCCGTCAGGACCGGAATCAGCTCGGCGGCGCTCGCATCGGACATGGCCAGCACAAAGCTGGTGTTGGCCTCGGCCGGTACAAATTCGTTCGGGATCAGTGAGCTTTGCAGTTGCGCCAGCGCTTCGCGCACAGCCGGCCAGATGGCGCGGGCGCGTGGCGTGGGCGCCATGCCCTGGCCGCTGCGCTGAACCAGCTCGTCACCCAGGGTTTCGCGCAGGCGCCGTAGGGCATTGCTCACGGCAGGCTGCGTCAGCGAGAGGTTGCGGGCAGCCCGGGTCAGGCTGCCCTCGGCCATCACCTCGTCAAAAACGCGCAGTAAATTCAGGTCCAGCGTACGGAAATTGGGGGTGCTCACGGGGACTCCATTCGCAAAAAAGTGCAGACAACATAGTAAATCACTTTTGTGAATGAATTAAATCACAAATATAAAGTTGAACAGCATGGGTAATAACCCTAGTATCAAGGCCTTGTTCAACGTTGCCTTCGTTTAGAGGAAACCATCATGGCCAGTTTTGTGAATATTGAGTACGCCAAGGAACATCCCGGCGTCAGCCGCATCGAGTCCGCTATTGAAGGCGCCATGGCTTTGCGCAAGCGCTGGTCGCCCGCACGCGCTACGCTCGCCCTGTTGCTGTGCGCTGTGATAGCGGCCGTGCTGGTGGTGGGTTACCAGGTGATGGACAGCGTGGCCGAAGGCCATCTGCTGGTCTTGTGGATCGCAATGTGGCTCATCAGCTTTGCCGCACTGGCCTTGCTGTCAGGCACTGTCAATCGCTTGATCGAGATGACACGCAGCGGCTTGGACGGCTGGGCTCAGCGCCAGGCCCGTGACCGCGCCGACCAGCG
>CANIDW010000071.1 GCA_947466165.1 Comamonadaceae bacterium
CCGGACTTGAAGTCCTGCATGGTCTTGACCATGGCATCTTTATCGGCGCCGGCCAAAGAGACCATGCCGGGCAGGGCGCGGCCGCCGGTGCCGTGGCAACCCGAGCAAGACGCCGCCCAGCTGCGTACCTGCACAGGGTCTGCCTGGGCATGGGCCAGCGGTGACAAAGTGGCCAGCGTGAGCGCTGCCAAAGTGGTTTTCAAGTTCATGGGGGGCTCCTCAAAAAATGCGGGGAGGGGTTGCGGGGCACAAATCAAACAGTCGGCAATGGTCTCAGAACAGCCTGCTTGGCGAAAAGTAACCCCATGGTAGCCTGAAGCGCCATGTGGGCATGCCCGTAAAAACCCGATTTCCTGCCGCCCTTAAAATCAAGGGATGCACCAAGTCAAACAAGAACTGCTCGCGGCCCTGGCTGCCGAGCTGGAAAAGCTCAGCCCCGGTGCCGGCGCCAAGGCCGCCTTCGAGTCGCCCAAGGTGGCCGCCCATGGCGACTTCGCCTCCACAGCCGCCATGCAACTGGCCAAGCCGCTCAAGCTCAATCCGCGCCAGCTCGCCGAAAGTCTGCAAGCCGCGCTGATGGCGCTGCCGGTCTATCAGCGCTGGGTCGACGCGATCGAGATCGCCGGGCCGGGCTTCATCAACTTCCGGCTCAAGCCCGAAGCCAAGCAGCAAACCGTGCGCGAGGTGCTGGCCGCCGGCGAAAGCTATGGCCTCAAGCCCGTTGATCAAGACCAAAAAATGCTGGTCGAATTCGTCTCAGCCAACCCGACCGGCCCGCTGCACGTGGGCCACGGCCGGCAGGCGGCGCTGGGCGACGCGATTTGCAAACTCTTTGCCAGCCAGGGCTGGAAGGTGTTTCGTGAGTTTTATTACAACGATGCCGGCGTGCAGATCCACACCCTGGCCACCAGCACGCAGGCGCGCGCCAAAGGCCTCAAGCCCGGCGACGCAGCCTGGCCCGAGCCGGCTTACAACGGCGACTATATTGCCGACATCGCGCGTGACTTCATCGCCGGCAAGAGTGTCAAAGCCGACGACCGCGAAGTCACCGCCACCGGCGACATCGACGACCTGGACGCCATACGCCAGTTTGCGGTGGCCTATCTGCGCCGCGAGCAAGACCTGGACTTGCAGGCCTTCTCGGTGCGCTTTGACAACTATTACCTCGAGTCCAGCCTGTATTCCTCAGGCCGTGTGGCATCCACGGTGGAGCGGCTTCAGGCCGCCGGCAAGACCTATGAGCAAGACGGCGCGCTGTGGCTCAAATCGACCGACTACGGCGACGACAAAGACCGCGTCGTGAAAAAGACCGACGGCAGCTACACCTACTTTGTGCCTGACGTGGCCTACCACCTGGCCAAGTGGGAGCGCGGTTACGCCAAGGCCATCAACATCCAGGGCATGGACCACCACGGCACCATCGCCCGCGTGCGCGCCGGCCTGCAGGCAGCCGGTGCTGGCGTGCCCGCCGGTTACCCCGACTACGTGCTGCACACGATGGTGCGCGTGATGCGCCACGGTGAAGAGGTGAAGATCTCCAAACGCGCCGGCAGCTACGTCACCTTGCGCGACCTGATCGAGTGGACCAGCGCCGACGCGGTGCGCTTTTTTCTGCTCAGCCGTAAGCCCGATACCGAATACGTCTTTGACATTGACCTGGCGCTGGCCAAAAACAACGAGAACCCTGTCTATTACGTGCAGTACGCGCATGCGCGCATTTGCTCGGTGCTGCTGCGCCACGCCGGGCAGGAAGATGAAGAGTCGCAACGGGCCGAGCGCGTGCTGGCCATTGCCGCCGAGCTCCAGGGTGTGGACCTCTCGCCGCTGCAAAGCCCGCAAGCCCAGGCGCTGATGCTCTTGCTGGCCAAATACCCCGACATGCTGGCCAATGCCGCCCAGGGCATGGCCCCGCACGATGTCGCGTTTTACCTGCGCGAGCTGGCCGCCTGCTACCACAGCTATTACGATGCCGAGCGAATTCTGGTGGAGGAAGAAGAACTCCGGCTGGCCCGCCTGGCGCTGGTGGCCGCGACACGTCAGGTGTTGCACAATGGACTTCAGATGCTGGGCGTGAGTGCACCGGCAAAAATGTGAACAAGCAAGGCATGGCCGCACAGGACAGACCAGGTATGAAAAAGCAACGCGGTGGAACCCTCTTAGGCTTTATTTTGGGCGCACTGGCCGGACTGGGCGTGGCTCTGGCTTTGGCGGTTTACATCACCAAAGTGCCCATGCCTTTCATGACGAAGACGCCAAACCGCACCGCCGAAGACGCTGCTGCCGAGGCCAAGAAAAACCGCGACTGGGACCCCAATGCGGCCTTGACCGGCAAGCCGGCAGCCAAAGACGCACAGGCTGTGGTGGACCCCACTGCGGCCCCCGCAGCGCCGGTTGTTACAGGAGCGCCTACGCCTTCGGCTGACCCTGTGGGTGATCTGGCCAAAGCCAAAACCGATGCTGCGGCCAAACCTGCTGCACCTGTGGCGACGGCCGCCGCCCCGGCTGCGCCTTCTGCGCCTTCTGCGCCTTCTGCGACTTCTGCACCTGCTACTTCGGCCGCCGCCGGCGACCCCTTCAATTACTTTGTGCAAGCCGGCGCATTTCGCACGCCTGAAGATGCTGAGCAACAGCGCATCAAGCTCTCATTGATGGGTTTACCGGCCCGCGTCAGCGAGCGTGAGCAGTCCGGGCGCATCGTTTACCGTGTTCGACTTGGCCCTTTCGATAAAAAAGACGATGCCGACAAGGTCAAAGTCCGGCTCGACACCGGCGGCCTGGAGGCGACCCTTGTCCGGGTCCAGAAATAAACCCCGCCCCATCCACAGGAACTGACTTCTATGCAAAGACGCGAATTTTCACAAGCCGCACTGGTGGCCGCTTCTGCCACCACGCTGGCTGCGCTGCCTCTGGGCGTGCAAGCCCAGGGCAAGCCGCCGGCTGAAGGCAAGGACTACCTGCTGCTGAGCAAACCGGCTCCCACCGAGGCGCCCGCCGGACAAATTGAGGTGGTTGAGTTCTTCTGGTACAGCTGCCCGCACTGCAACGAATTTGAACCGCAGCTCGAAGCCTGGGCCGCCAAAGTCCCCAAAGACGTCAGCCTGCGCCGGGTGCCGGTGTCGTTCAGGCCCGACTTCGAGCCCCAGCAGCGCCTTTATTACGTGCTGGAAGCAATGGACAAACTGGCTGCACTGCATAAAAAAGTTTTTTATGCCATCCATGTCGAAAAGCAGACCCTCAACACGGCCGATCTGGTCAGCGCCTGGGCGCAAAAGCAGGGCATAGACAAGGCCAAGTTCACCGAGCTTTACAACTCCTTCCCCGTCAACATGAAGACCCGCAAGGCCACACAGTTGCAAGAAGCTTTCATGGTGGACGGCGTGCCGGCACTGGGCGTGGACGGGCGCTACTACACCTCGGGCTCCTTGGCCGGCACGATGGTGCGTGCGCTGACAGTCACCGATCATGTGCTCACACTGGCCCGCAAAACCAAGGCGGCGCCGGCCAAAGCCAAGTAAGGCTGTCCGGTGCTGTCAGGCCTGGCCTGGCACCCGTCTGAAACCCGTCTCCATTGAGGCGGGTTTTTTTATGCATAAAAAGTGTTCGCGGCGTGTGTGCTGGCTACAATCGCCGAAACAAGTACAGCAAGATTCGTGCCCTTATGAACTACTCACCCTCTCTGCTCATCAGTCTGGCGCTGCTCGCGGCGGTGCCTGCGGTCGCCGAAAAGGCCGATCGCGACAAGCCCATGAATGCCGAGGCCGATGCACTGCGCTATGACGACCTCAAGCAAACCAGCGTGTTCACCGGCAACGTGATCATCACCAAAGGCACGACCTTGATCCGGGGTACCCGCGTCGATGTGGTCCAGGATGCCCAGGGCTACCAGCAGGCCGTCGCCATCGCCGAGCCCGGCAAGCTGGCTTATTACCGCACCAAGCGAGACGGGGTTGACGAGACCATCGAGGGCGAGGGCGAGCGCATCGAGTACGACGGGCGCGCTGACAACGTCAAATTCATACGCCAAGCTGTGATGCGTCGCTACGTGGCCGGCAAGCTGGCTGACGAAAGCCATGGCGAACTGATCCGCTATGAAAACACCACGGACGTGTTCACCGTCGACGGCAGCGTACAGCCCCGGCCAACGGCCAACAACCCGAGTGGCCGCGTACGCGCCTTGCTGTCCCCGCGCAGCCAGGCGCCTGCCGTTTCTACTGGCACGGCTTCGGCGCCTGAAGCGGGCTCCCCCGCACAGGCCGGCGCAGTCCGGCCGCAGCCGGCCACGGCTGCTGCGCCCTTGCCCGGTTTGCGCTCCAGCAGCACGCTGAGCAGCGACAAGAAATAAGCCCCGACGGATGAGCCAGGCTGCAACACTCAATTCGAACCCCAGCCGCCTGGTGGCGCAGGGCCTGCAAAAATCTTACGCCAGCCGCAAAGTCGTTCAAAACGTTTCTCTGGCCGTCCAAAGTGGTGAAGTGGTTGGCCTGCTAGGGCCCAACGGCGCCGGCAAAACCACTTCGTTTTACATGATCGTCGGCCTGGTGCGCGCTGACGCCGGGCAGATCAGCATCGACGGACAAGCTGTCGAGCGCATGCCTATACACCGCCGCGCCCGGCTCGGCCTGAGTTACCTGCCGCAAGAGTCCTCGATATTTCGCAAACTCACGGTCGAAGAAAACGTGCGCGCCGTGCTCGAGTTGCAGCGCGACCCCTCGGGCAAGCCGCTCAGCGAGGCGGACATCAAGCAGCGCACCAACAGCTTGCTGCACGAATTGCGCGTCGAGCATTTGCGCGACTCGCCGGCGCCGGCATTGTCCGGCGGCGAGCGCCGCCGCGTCGAGATCGCCCGCGCCCTGGCCACGCAGCCCCGTTTTATATTGCTGGACGAACCGTTTGCCGGTATCGACCCGATCGCTGTCATCGAGATCCAGCGCATCATCGGTTTTCTGAAGTCGCGCGGCATTGGCGTGCTGATCACCGACCACAACGTGCGCGAGACACTGGGTATTTGTGACCACGCCTACATCATCAGCGAGGGTCAAGTGCTGGCCACCGGCACCCCGGCTGAAATCGTCAGCAACGCTGACGTGCGCCGCGTCTATCTCGGCGAACACTTCAAAATGTGAACATGAGCTCCCCCCTGTTGACGCTCACTGCGTGTAGCGTCCTCCCCCCTCCGGGGGCCGCCACCTGCGGCCCGGCGAAGCCGGTTCCGCGGCGCGCAGCTTGGTTCCCCCCGTTGTCGTTCACTGCGTGTAACTCCCTCCCCCCTCCTGGGGCTGCGCCTGCGGCCCGGCGAAGCCGGTTCCGCGGCCCATGCTCGGGCAGGTATCGAGTCGGGCAGCGTTCATGCCAGTGCCGGCCGCAGGACCGGCTTTGCCGGACTGCAGGCGGGCCAGCCCCCTCGGGGGGCAGCGCAGTACGCGAAGCGACAAGCGTGGGGGCTCCATGAAGCAGGGTTTATCACTGCGCGTTTCGCAGCATCTGGCGTTGACGCCGCAATTGCAGCAGTCGATTCGTTTGCTGCAGCTCTCAACGCTGGAGTTGAGTCAGGAAGTCGAGCAGATGCTGGACGAGAACCCTTTTCTGGAGTTGTCGGAAGAGGCGGCTTCGCGGGAGGAGTTTGGTCTGGCCACGGCGGATGTGCCGGTCAGTCAGGACATCAAGGATTTTGAGTATTCGGCCGGGGAAAGTTCGGCATCGAGCAGCGCCGATGACCGGGTGTCCAGCACTGCCGAGTCGGCCGGCGAAGGCGAAGGCAGCGAGCCCAAGCTCGAAGAAAGCTGGGAAGGCGACGGCACCGTCGAGAGCGCCCCCGACGACAGCGAATGGGGCAGCGATGCGCCCGCCCGCAAAAATAACAACGACGACGGCGAAGATGTGGACGCGGCTGAACTGGCGCGCAACCAGGAGTCGCTGCAAGATCATTTGCACCGGCAGGCGCTGGGTTTGCGGCTGTCTGAAGAAGACCGCGCTGCTCTGCACTTTCTGATCGAGTCGCTCAACGACGACGGCTACCTGGAAGACACCCTGGCCTCGCTGGCTGCCGGTCTGGCCGGAGAAGATCTGGAGCAGGCCGAAGAGCTCGAACATCATTTTGCGGTTGCCCTCAAACTCTTGCATCACATGGAGCCGGCCGGTGTGGGCGCTCGCAACCTGGCGGAATGTTTGAGCCTGCAACTGCTGGACTGCAAAAACACTGAAGAAACGCGCGCGGCCATGGCCATCTGTTTGCAGCCCATGGAGTTGCTGGCCAAACGCGACGTCAAGCGCCTGACACAGCTCTGCGGTTTTTCTGACAGTGCCATCAAGCTGGCCATCGGCCTGATAGGCCGGCTCGACCCGAAGCCGGGCCGGCGATTTGTGAACGTCGAGCGTAACGTGGTGGTGCCCGATGTGCTGGTGATCAAAGCCGGGCGCGGCTTCAAGGTCTCGCTCAACGGCGAGGTCATGCCCAAGCTGCGCGTGCACGACATTTATGCCAACGCACTCAAGCAGCACAAGGGCCAGGGCGGTGCGGCGTTGCAGCAGCGACTGCAAGAGGCGCGCTGGTTCATCAAGAACATTCAGCAGCGCTTTGACACCATCTTGCGCGTGTCCACCGCCATCGTCGAGCGCCAAAAAGCTTTCTTTGCGCACGGCGAGCTGGCCATGCGACCGCTGGTTTTGCGCGAAATTGCGGATGAACTGGGCCTGCACGAATCGACCATCTCGCGCGTGACCACCGCCAAGTACATGAGCACGCCTTACGGCACCTTTGAGCTGAAGTATTTCTTTGGCTCGGCGCTGGGCACCGAGGCCGGCGGCAACGCGTCGAGCACCGCAGTGCGCGCGCTGATCAAACAGTTTGTCGCTTCCGAAAGTGCGGCCAAACCGCTGAGCGACAACCAGATTTCAGAAATGCTCAAAGAGCAGGGCATCGAATGCGCACGCCGCACTGTGGCCAAGTACCGCGAAGCGCTGCGCATTGCCCCTGCCAACCTGCGAAAAACGCTCTAGATGAACCAACTCCAACTCTTCCTTCCCTGCGCTGCAGGAGTTGAAGAACTGCTCGCTGCCGAGGTGCACCACATCACCGGCATTGCCGGCATCTCCTGGCGCGCCGGCGTGCAATTACAGGGCTCGTGGCGCGACGCGCAGCAGCTCAACTTGCACAGTCGCCTGGCCCAGCGCGTGCTGATCGAGTTGCAGCACGCCGAGTACCGCAACGAACAAGACCTCTACCGCGCCGCCGGCAACGTAGCCTGGGAAATCTGGTTCACGCCTAAGCAGACTTTCAAGGTCGAGATCACGGCGCAGCACAGTCCGCTGAACAGCCTGAACTTTGCTGCGCTCAAGATCAAGGACGCGGTAGCGGACCGCTTCCGGGACAAATACGACGTGCGCCCTGACGTGGACACGCGCTGGCCCGACGTACGCATCTACGCGCACCTGACCACCGACACCGTCACCATTTACATCGACACCTCGGGCGAGCCGCTGTTTAAGCGCGGCTGGCGTGAAGACAAGGGCGACGCACCG
>CANIDW010000072.1 GCA_947466165.1 Comamonadaceae bacterium
AAGGTCATGACCTTGGGCTTGACAGTCTTGCTGTCCACGTTTTTCAGCAGCGGATTGGCCTTGATTTTCTTTTTGATGGCCTCGGGTTCGAATTCGCTTTGCGGAATCGGTCCGATGATGCCAAAGTGGTTGCGCGTGGGCTTCATGAACACCGGAATTGCACCGGTCATGATGATGGCGTGCAACACCGATTTGTGGCAATTGCGGTCCACCACCACCACGTCGCCTGGGGCCACAGTGTGGTGCCACACCATTTTGTTGCTGGTGCTGGTGCCGTTGGTCACAAAAAAGCAGTGGTCGGCATTGAAGATACGCGCCGCGTTACGCTCGCTGGCGCCAATCGCGCCGTCATGGTCGAGCAACTGACCCAGCTCTTCCACGGCATTACAGACGTCTGCACGCAGCATGTTCTCGCCAAAGAACTGGTGAAACATCTGGCCCACGGGGCTCTTTAAAAACGCAACGCCGCCGGAGTGACCCGGGCAATGCCATGAGTAAGAGCCGTCTTCAGCGTAGTCGAGCAAGGCTTTGAAAAAAGGCGGTTGCACGCCCTCCAGGTAGCCTTTGGCTTCACGAATGATGTGACGCGCCACAAACTCGGGCGTGTCTTCAAACATGTGAATAAAACCGTGCAGCTCGCGCAAGATGTCGTTGGGAATATGCCGGCTGGTTTTAGTCTCGCCGTAAACGTAAATCGGCACATCCAGGTTTTTGCGGCGTACTTCCTCAATGAAGTGACGCAGGTTCAGCACAGCCGGGTCCAAATCCGGGCCGGGGGTGAACTCCTCGTCATCAATCGACAAGATGAAAGCACTGGCCCGGCTTTGCTGCTGGGCAAACTGAGTCAGGTCACCGTAGCTGGTCACACCCAGTACTTCAAAACCTTCGGTCTCAATGGCTTGCGCCAGCGCACGTATACCCAGACCCGAGGTGTTTTCTGAGCGGAAATCTTCGTCAATAATGACAATCGGAAAGCGAAATTTCATGGTGTGCACGGGGGCAAAAAGCCTGAGCCGCAAAAGCTTTGGTGAATTAAAACCCGAAGTGTACGGAAATAATCTGCCACTCCCGCCGGATGTGCACTTTTGCCGGAAAATAAGCCGCATCTTTGCCATAGCGCCATTTCACACACTTCCCATCCTCCATATGACAACCTTGAATGTTTTGGGTACACCGCTCAAGCCTTGCTCTTACGACCCTTTGACCGGTTACTTGAGAGATGGCTGCTGCGAGACCGACGCCAGTGACACCGGCTCGCACCTGGTTTGCGCACGCATGACGCAAGCCTTTCTGGACTTTTCGCTGGAGCGCGGCAACGACCTGATCACGCCCCGACCGCAGTGGCGCTTTGCAGGGCTCAAGGCAGGTGATCGCTGGTGTTTGTGCGTGAACCGCTGGAAAGAAGCCCTGGACGCAGGGCTTGCACCGCCCGTCATCCTTGAATGCACCCACGAAAACGCGACGCGCGTCGTCAGCTTGGAAGTCTTGGAGTTGCACGCCTTTAAAGCGACCCCTCACTGAAAACTGCACTGCTACAATCAGAGGCTTCGCGGAAAGGTGGATGAGCGGTTTAAGTCACACGCCTGGAAAGCGTGCGTGGGGTTATACCCACCGCGGGTTCGAATCCCGCCCTTTCCGCCAAAACAAAGGTTCGTGACCATCTCCAAGGGTCTGTCAAAGAACCACTGAAAGCCTCGTTGTCTTTGGCAGCGGGGCTTTTTTTCGGGCAGACCTCAGAGGCTTTGACCTGAAGCCAGTCAAAGACTAAAAGCTCAGCGACAAGACAGTCCGGTCGTCTGAAAAATAAGCCTCGGTAGAGCCTTTGACGCCGGCATAGCGGCCGATTTTTTCAGGGTCTTGCGCTTCGTCTTGCGCAAAATTAGCTTCCCAGTCCATGACGCTGACGCCGCTCTGAGGGCAAGACATGTAGCCATCTGTAAAGAGCTCGATGCTCTGCACATCAGCCATAGGCCGGCTGAAATAGCGCAGGTCTTTGCCCCGGGTCTGGCTGCCATCCACACTGGCATAAGCTAAAGAGTGACCGGACTGGTTGGCAAACTGGTATTGACCACCGGATATGCCGCGCGACACCATGTCCGGCAGGCAGTCCATGGCATCTGGCATGAGTTTGCCTTGGCACGCGGCGCTGACTTGGGCAAGAATTTCCTGCACCTTCGAACGCAGAACAGTGGCCTGCCGGCTCGGATCCAAGCCCTTGAAGACAAGTTCACGGGTGGCGCTTTCCAGCGTATCGCCCTGCAAACCTTGCGCCCGAAGCACCTGTCTGGTCGCCAACCTGACTTGGGTGAACAAGCGGTCTACGTCTTTTGTCATGTGGGTGATGTCAAACCCGTTGATGCGCAGGCCGGAATCTCCCACCATGAGGAAATGCACATTGCTGCCAATCGGGATGGCCATGGCTGCGGTGGTACTGACCCGGGCCTGCGGCACACCTAAGTTGTGCAAACCATCACGGATGGCGGCGTTCATGTCGGCCAGCCAAACTTGCGGCTCTGTGACCGGACCTTGGGGTTGCAGCACCTGGCGCAGCATGGCTTGGGCTGCCGAGGTAGCAGCAAAGCGACCGGGCGAACAAGGTCCCCGGAATGTGCCTGTTGTGTCGGTAGCGCCGTCAAACACGCCATAAAACTTGTCCGGCAGCACTGAGACGACGTCATCGCCAGAGTCTTTTAAATCGCGCGATTTAGGAACGCTCAGGCAATCAATGCGTTTCACAGTCAATGGTGTCAGGCCGTGTTAACGCCGAACCCTGGAGGGCGGCTCGGGTGCCGGCGCTGCAGGCGCCACAACCGGGGTCGGGTTCAGTGCTTCAGCCTGGGCAGCAATAGCCTTGCGGTACAAACCATTGAGCACCGGGAGCCTGTCGAGAATATCGTTCCATTCCAAATCAAATGGCAAGCCGCTCCAGTCACCAACGGCCTTGAGCTCGTCGGCACAAGACTTGATCTTTTTGCGCGCCTTGTCTACTTCTTGCATCTCCGCCTCTGTCAGATCTTCCCGGGCTTCGTTGATCAGCTGAGCTTCGAGCATGACGATCTGGTCATGAGAGTACGCGCGCTCACGACGAATGGCATCAGGTGTGCGGGTGACCTTTTCGGGTTTCTGCAGTTTGGTGAGTCGCGCTGAAATGTCGTTCAGGCTTTGCTGCGTGAAGAAATAGAAAAGCACCACGCAAATCAGTACAAAAAACAAGAAAAATAAGATGAACGTAGAACTCATGGCGCATCCAGCATTTTTATCGGTAGGAAACTCTACAAGCAATTAATAGTAGCACTTCCAAAAATCTAGCTGCTTATATTCCAAGGTACTTTGCCTTGGATCAAGGTCGCATCTGGCACAGCAAAAAAGCCACCCGAAGGTGGCTTTTTTAACGGGGAATGAAGATCACTTCAGGGCTGATTTTTTGCCGTCTACGTACTCGTACAAAGTGATGGATGGATTTTTCAATTCGCCATTGGCTTCAAAAGCGATGGTGGTGGTGACGCCTTTGAAGTTGGTTTTCAGCAGTTCAGGGGTGTACACCTTGGGGTCTGTCGATTTGGCACGCTTCATAGCGTCAACCAGCACGAAGGTGGCATCGTAGGTGTAGGGGCTGTAAACCTGGAACTGGTTAGGGTACTTGGTGTCGTAACGCTTTTTCCAGGCCGCGCCGCCTGGCATTTTGTCCAGGGAAGCGCCGCCTTCGGCGCAAATCACGTTGCCCAGAGTTTTGGCGCCGGCGGCCAATTTAGCGATTTCAGCTGTGCAGATGCCGTCACCGCCGAAGAACTTGACTTTGGCCATGCCCAGTTGCTCCATCTGGCGCAGCATGGGGCCAGCTTGCGGGTCCATACCACCGTAGAAAACAGCGTCAGGGGCTTTGGCCTTGATGGCGGTCAAGATGGCCATGAAGTCGGTGGCTTTGTCAGTGGTGAACTGCTCGTCAACGACTGTCATGCCTTTTTGCAGCGCTGTCTTTTTAAAGACTTCAGCGACACCTTGGCCGTAAGCTGTACGGTCGTCAATGATGGCGACTTTTTTCAGCTTGAGCTTGTCTGCAGCATAAAAAGCCAGACCAGCGCCCAACGCATTGTCATTGGCGATGATGCGGTAAGTAGTCTTGTAACCGGGCTTTGTGAGGTTGGGGTTTGTCGCAGCGCCAGTCACGTGGGGGATACCGCAGTCGTTATAAACCTTGCTGGCGGGAATGGTGGTGCCTGAATTGAGGTGACCGACCACGCCGGCAACTTTGGAGTCGCACAGTTTTTGTGCGGCAGCGGTGCCCTGTTTCGGGTCGGCTGCATCGTCTTCGGCCACGATTTCAAATTTAATCTTTTTGCCGGCAATCACAATGTTCTGAGCATTGAGGTCTTCAATGGCCATTCGCGCGCCGTTTTCATTGTCTTTGCCGTAATGCGCCTGAGCGCCGGAAACAGGCGCAACGTGGCCGATTTTGACAACTTGAGTCTCTTGAGCAGTTGCCAAGCCCGAGACCATGGCCAAGGTGGCCAATGCGGTAATTTTCAGTTTCATGATATTTACTCCGGTTAAAAAAAGACAAGGATGGGAGGGCTTTTCACCCTAACCTGCGAAAGATATCGCAATTTTTGAGCCTGTGCCACAGAGGTGTCACAAAAAATCAAAAAAGAGTTAATTTTGGGTTCGAGCGCTGGCGGCGTTTTGCACAGAAACAGTGCGGTCATGGGCTTTGAGTGCGTAACCGCGTTGTTTATAATGGTTCCAGCGCTGACGCCCGGCCAGGCGGTCTTCTGGGGCGCTACTCACAATTTCAATGAAGCGCTCAAAGCTTTCAAAGCCCGGCGGGATATCTTGGCCCAGATTGACCAGCACGCCTGCCGCACGCCCTTGCAATACCGGCTCCAAGGCAGAAGCCGCCAGCACGATTGGTGAAAGCGCCAGGGTGGCAGGCGGCGCGTCGCTGCGGCAATGGGGCAGGAACTCGGTCGCAGACAAAGTCCACAGCATCTGGTCGAGTTGCGCCAGCATGACGGGGTCCGCTGTGACCAGCAATTTGGCGCCGCCAGCATGGGCTTTGCGCAGCAAACGGCAGCTGTACTCGAGTTTGTCGCCCACGTTGAAATGAAACTCAACTTCTGTCATGCGCGGGCAGCCGGGCTGCGGGTCTTGACGCTCTTCGGGCGACTCGTTTTTGTAAGGCTTGGCTCGGTCTGGCTGAGCAGATACTCCACCAGCAGCGCCACAGGTCGCCCGGTCGAGCCTTTGGCGGCACCACTTTTCCAGGCTGTGCCGGCAATGTCCAGATGCGCCCACGGGAACTTACCCGCAAAACGTTGCAAGAACTTAGCGGCCGTGACTGCACCACCCGCGCGACCAGCCACATTGGCGATGTCTGCAAAATTGCTTTTAAGCCCTTCGGCATAAAGGTCATCCAAGGGCATTCTCCAGCACAGATCCAAGGATCGCTCCCCTGCTTCCATCAGTGACTGGGCCAGCGCATCGTTACTTGAAAACATGCCTGAACGCACGCCGCCCAAGGCCACCACGCAGGCGCCTGTCAGGGTGGCAATGTCCACCACGGCACGCGGTTTGAAGCGCTCGGCGTAGGTCAGGGCATCGCACAAAACCAGCCTGCCCTCAGCGTCGGTATTGAGTATTTCAATGGTCAAACCGCTCATGCTGCTGACCACATCGCCTGGCTTGATGGCGCGACCGTCAGGCATGTTTTCGCAGGACGGTATCAAACCAACCACGTTCAGCCTGGGTTGCAAGTCTGCCAAGGCCCGGAAGGCGCCCAGCACGCTGGCCGCTCCGCACATATCGAACTTCATCTCATCCATCTCACCGGCTGGTTTGATAGAGATTCCGCCCGTGTCGAAGGTGATGCCCTTGCCCACCAGCACCACCGGGGCCTGGTTCTTTTGCGCACCCTCGTAGCGCAGCACAATAAAACGCAGCGGCTCCTCTGAGCCGCGCGCTACCGCCATGAATGAGCCCATGCCGAGTTTGGCGACTTCTTTGGGCCCCAGGATCTGCGCTGAAATGCGTGGCAATTTAGCCAGTTCGCTCGCTGCGCCGGCGAGTTTTTCAGGGGTGGCGTGGTTCGCGGGACGGTTTCCCCATTCGCGGGCCAGCGCGATGCCCTGGGCCAGACCGCAGGCTTTGGCAAAGGCGGCTTTGGCCGCCCGCGCATCGGCCACGGCCACCACGGCCCGCTGGAAATGCTTGGTCGGCGCTTTGGACTTGGTGGCGCTGTACTGGTAAGCCGCATCAGCGCAGCTCAGTAAAGCGGGATGAATGGCCTGCCCCCCGGCGTCTTTGAGCAAGCTCAGGCATAAAACCAGCCTCAAAGCCTTGCCGGACTTCAGGGCCGCCATCGCCGCCAGCACCGCGCTGCGAACATGGCGGGGCGTGCCATCGCCCACCCCTACCAACAGCAAGCGGGTCGCAGCCAAGCCCTCTGGGCGATAGGCTTGCAGCAAATTTCCGGGCTTGGCCTCAAAGTCACCGGCTCGGGTGGCAGCGGCAATAAGGCTGGAAAGCGCGTCTTTGCCGCTGGTCATTTCCTGAGGTACCAGCACCACCAGAGCGTCACATTTTTCAGCGCAGAGCCGGGCGGGGTTCAAGGTTTTGAGTTCGAAGTCCATAATTGAAGGAAGTTCCGTTCTGCGAAAAAATAAAATAGTCGCTCCATGTTATTCCAATCTTCGATGCGCAAAGAGTTGGCGCGCAGCTTTGGCGCCACCCTGGTGGTACTGATCATCATCATCTTGACAATCGTCTTGATTCAGACCCTGGGCCGCGCCTCACGGGGCTCCATCAGCCCGCAAGACGTCATGCTCATCATGGCGTACGCGGCTTTAGGGCGTTTACCGACCATCCTGACCTTGTCGCTGTTTATCGCCATGCTCAGCACGCTGTCCCGTATGTACCAGGACAGCGAAATGGTGGTCTGGTTTGCCAGCGGACGCGGATTGTCTGCTTTTTTGCGGCCTTTGCTGCGCTTTGCCTGGCCGGTGCTGGTGTTGATCACTGTTGCCGCGCTGGTTATCTGGCCCTGGACCAACCAGCAAAGCGCCGACATGAAACAGCGCTATGACCAGCGCGGTGACTTAGACCGCATTGCACCGGGCCAGTTTCAGGAGTCTGCCAACGGTCAGCGCGTTTTTTTCATTGACAGCGCCTCCGAAGGACGCGTGGGCAGTAACAACATCTTTATCGCCTCTGTCGAAAACAACAAAAATACGGTCACTACCGCTGGCTCAGGCCGTGTTGAGGTGAGCAATGATGTGCAAATGCTCATATTGCAAAACGGCCAGCGCCTGGAAAACACAATCGGCAAGCCAGACCTGCGAGTCACTGATTTTGAGGAATACGGCATCAGTACCGGTCAACGAAAGGACTTGGCAGCCGAGGCGATCGAAATCCGCGCGATGTCCACCCTGGAGCTTCTACAGTCGCGCAGCAACAGCCACCGGGCAGAGCTGTCATGGCGCCTCGGACTTGTTTTCAGCGCC